>NZ_JBFAPG010000364.1:0-6546 GCF_040675595.1 Micromonospora sp. NPDC049580 | reverse complement strand
GGCCGGGGCACCGGTCGGAGGCGGAGCCGCGACCAGTGGGTGCCGAAGCGACACCGGTGCGCTGGTCGGTCGGTGCTCGGCTGCTGGTGGCCGCCGCGGCGGTGATGCTGGTTCTCGGCGCCGCGGCGGTGGTGGTCATCGTCGCCGACCCCTACCGCCTCGGCCAGGCATACTCCGGCGCACCCGACGGCGCCCGGCCCGACGGCGCCCGGTCCGACCGCGCCCCGTCCGACGGCGCCCGGCCGGGTGCGGCTGCGGCTGCGGCCGCCGAGCAGACGATGACGACGCCGCTGGCGGGGCGGCAGAAGGCCACCTTCGTACTGGCGGACGGGTTGTCCTCGTTCGACCTTCGGGTGGCCGACCTGGGCGACGACCTCTACCGAATCAGCAGCCCGGCCGACTCGGGTGTGGCCGTCCGTCCCGTGGTGCAGGGTGAGACCGTCCGGCTCGGCGTGGTGGCCACCGGCACGTCCGAGAAGCGGGCCGCGCGGGTGCTGCTCAGCGAGCGGGTCGCCTGGCGTCTGCACCTGGAGGGCGGGGTGGGCGAACAGGTGCTCGACCTGGCGCAGGCACGACTTCTGGGCGTGGATCTCGTCGGCGGCTCCGCCCGCACCGATCTCATCCTGCCGCCGATGAACGGCGGCACGACGACCGTGCGGCTGACCGGTGGAGTCAACCAGTTCGACATCCGGGTGCCGGGCACACCACCGGTACGGGTGCGGGTGGGAGCGGGGGCCGGTTCGGTCGCGGTCCGCGACGAGCGCTGGGCCGGGGTCGCCGCTGGCGCGCTGTTGAGTACGCCGGGGTGGGACCGCTCAACCGACCGGCTCTTCCTTGACCTGGTGGCAGGCGCCGGCACCGTGACGGTGACCGAGTCCCGGTGACCGGCCCACGACTAGGACGCCGACCAGGTTCGTCGGGCGTCGAGCCGGCGACCTCGGGTGCTGGTCGGGGCCGTCGGCGTCGGGCCGGCGACGTCGGGTGTGGGGTCGGGGCCGTCGGGCAGCGGCCAAGAGCGGGCAGCGGCCAGGAGCGGGCAGCGGCCAGAGACGGAGACGCGGGCCGGGGTCGCCGGGGAGTGAGCCCGGCGCCGGGCGGTCGGGTAGGACGCCGACCAACCCACCCGCGACGTGCTGGGTCGGAGGTTCACCCCTGGCGGGAAGCGCCGCAGCCCGGGGAGGGCGCGAGCGTACAGTCGGGCGGTGGAGCGTACCGAATCGATGCCGGCACAGACCCGACCGCCCGGCGTGGCCGACGTCGATCCCGGCAGCGTGCTGCTGCCGGGCCACGATGTGCCACTGGGGCGGTACACGACCGTTCGGCGGTTGTTGCCGCAGCGGCCTCGGCGGATGGTCGGCGCGTGGTGCTTCGTGGACCATTTTGGCCCGGACGACGTGGCGCAGCGGCCCGGCATGGAGGTGCCACCGCACCCGCACACGGGCCTGCAGACGGTGACCTGGCTGCTCGACGGCGAGATCATTCACCGGGACAGCCTCGGCAACGTCCAGGCGATCCGGCCCGGCCAGTTGAACGTGATGACCTCCGGGCACGGCATCGCCCACTCGGAGCGGTCGCCGGCCACGCACCCGCCGGTCATGCACGGTGTGCAGCTCTGGGTGGCGCTGCCGGACCCGGCGCGGGCCGGCGCCGCGGACTTCGCGCACCACGCCGACCTGCCACGCTGGCGGGACGGCGACGTGGACGCGACCCTGCTGGTCGGCGAGTTCGCCGGCCAGCGGTCCCCGGCGGTGGTGCACACCCCGCTGGTGGGCGTGCAGCTTGAGCTGGGCGGGGCGGCGCCGACCACGCTGCCGTTGCGGCCCGATTTCGAGTACGCCCTGCTGGCGATGTCCGGCTCCGCCGAGGCCGCCGGGGTGGGTTTCGAGCCAGGCGCGTTGCTCTACCTGGGTTCGGGTCGACGCGAGGTGACCGTGCGCGGCGGGGCGGGGGCCCGGCTGTTGCTGCTGGGGGGTACGCCGTTCGAGGAGCCGCTGGTCATGTGGTGGAACTTCGTGGGCCGCTCGCACGAGGAGGTCGCCGCCGCTCGGGAGGACTGGATGGCCGGCCGACGTTTCGGCGTGGTGGCCGACGATGCGGCGTCGCCACTGCCGGCGCCCGCCCTGCCCACCACCCGGCTCAAGGCCCGCGACCGCACCGGCGGCCTGCACGGATGACCGGCCCGAGACACCGGACCGGCGCGCGCCGAACCATGAGTGCGCCGGGCCGACGTGCGCCGGACCATGAGCCCGCCGGGCCAAGACGCGCCGGGGCTGGGGCAGGCCGGGGTCGGCGGTTGGCCGACGGTGGCGTGGGTAGTCGCCGGCATGGCGACCACTCTGATCACGCCCGTCGAGGACCGCAAACGCGTGGCCCGCCGGCTGGCCGGCAGCGGACGAGGCTTCGCCGAGCAGTACGGCTTCCGCGTGACCAACAATCCGGCGAGCCTGTTCCAGGTGCTCTACCTCGCGGTACTGCTCGCCCGCCGGGGTGACTTTCGTCGGGCGCTGGACGGCGCGCGGGCGCTGCGCGACGAGGGGTGGGACAGCGCCGCCCGGCTGGCCCGGTCGCTGCACCAGGACCGGGTGCGGGTGCTGCGCGACAGTGGTCAGCGCGGTGACGTCGACGCGTTGGCCGACGTGCTGGGCGATCTGGCCCGGACGGTCGTCGAGCGGTACCGGGGCGACCTGCGCCGGTTGCGCGCGGTCGCGCACCACGAGCCGGCTGCCGAGCGTGCGCTCCTCGCCGACCTGCCCGGGGTGGACGACCAGGTCGTCGACCTGTTTCTGCGCGAGGCGCAGGCGTTGTGGCGGGAGGTCGCCCCGGTGGCGGACCGGCGGGCGCTGGCGGCGGCCCGACGGCTCGGGCTGGGCCGCTCGGCGGATGACCTGGCCGGCTTGGCCAGCGGCGAGTCGGAGCGGCTGGCGTGGCTGGTGGGAGCGCTGGCCCGGGTCGATCTGGAGCACCGGTACGCGGAACTGTCCGGCCGTCCCTGACGTGCCCTGGCCCACACTTCGGCCAAAACTGACCGTACGGGGGATGGTCTGTCGTATGGTTGTACCCGGCAGTGCTGGCCGCTCGGTTCGAGCGGGCATCCACCGCCGGGTGACCGCGACCGGTTCGGACGCGGTTCACCGCCTGGGCAGGTTTGCGTGGCGCCCCCGGTCGCGGTTCGCGGCCAAGGGGCGCCCGCCTGTCCCGGCGAGCCCCGCCCGTGACGCAGCCGGGCGCGAGCGCTCAGTGCGCCAGCCCCGCCAGCAGGTTCACCGTGACGCCGATGACGAACGCGCCGAACAGGTACGACAACAACGCGTGCCGCAGCACCGTCCGGCGCATCTCGTTGCTGGTCAGGTTGGTGTCGGAGACCTGGAACGTCGTCCCGACGGTGAACGCCACGTACGCGAAGTCCGAGTAGCGGGGCGGCTCGCTCTGGTTGAAGTTCACCCCGCCGTCCGGGCCCGTGTAGTAGATCCGGGCGTAGCGGGCGGTGAAGACGGTGTGGACGACCAGCCAGGACAGCACCACGCTGAGGACGCCCAGCACGCCGTACAGGTCGCGGTGTGCGCCGGGTGGCGCGGCGTGCGCGCTGGCGAGGACCAGCCCGACGGCCAGCAGGCTGGCGAGGCACGCGATGAGCAGCACCACGTCCCGGGTGGCCCGGTTGGGGTCCTCGTACACGGCGAGGCGGGCGGTGCGGGTGGCGTCCATCGGCCAGAGTTTGCGCCACACCAGCACCAGCCAGCTCAGCGCGGCGACGTCCCAGCCGGCCAGCGGGGCGAGCGACGGCGACAGCGCCAGGGCGAAAACGCCGCCGACGATGACGCCGACCACCGCCACAACGACGAGTTGCACCGCCGCCGGGGTGTGCCCGTCCGGCGGGCGGGACAGCGGGCCGGTGCCAGTCATCCGCGCCGTCCGCGCGTTACGACGGACGCCACCACCGCCGGGTCAGATGCCGCGCAGATGCTGCGACACCCGGTTGTGCTTCTTGTCCCGGGCCTGCGCGGCGCGTTGCGAGGGGCTCACCTCGGGGGCGGCCTCGATGCCGGCGGACCGGGCCACCTCGGTGCCGTTGGCGTAGTCGACGGGCGGCAGGGCGCGCAGTGCCTTGAGCACGTCCGGCGGGGCGCCCTCCCGTTCGGCCTCGCGGACCACGTCGTTCTTCTCGGCCGGGTAGTCCAGGCTCGACAGGTACTGCAGGACGTCCGCGTAGCTCGCCATGTCTGGGGCTCCCTCGGGGCATCGATGTGGTCACGACCGGCGGCGGTTACCCGCCCGCCGCCTCGTCACGCCCGGGTCGGCGGAGGAAATCGCCCGGGTCGCCGCAGGAACTCCGGCGCCGTTTCCACCACGGCACCGCGGGTACCCGCAGGCGGCGCCGACAAGCCCGAGGGAGTACGCGATGCAATACGACACCTTCGTCGACCTGGTTTCCCAGCGCACCCGGACGTCGTCCGAGCAGGCGGTCGAGCTGACCCGGGCCGTGCTGGAGACGTTCGCCGAGCGGCTGACCGGCGGTGAGGTGCTGGACCTGGCCGCGCAGCTTCCGCAGCCGCTGCAACTGGTGCTCAAGCCCAGCCCGAGCACCGAGCAGGCGGACCGGTTCGGAGCGGCCGAGTTCGTGGCGCGGGTCGCGCTGCGCGCGCAGGTGCAGGAGCCGGCCGCGCGGGACGCCGTCCGGGCGGTGTTCACCACCCTGCGCGAGGCGATCACCGGCGGGGAGTTCGACGACGTGGCGACCCAGTTGCCGCGCGACTACCGGGGCCTCGTGGAGCAGGCGATGGCGCCGGGTGCGACGCTGCGCCGCGCCTGACGGTGGAACCTCCGACCGGGGACGCACAGCGGTTGGCCAGGGCAACGATCGACGTCCGGCTTGGCGTGTCGGTCGGCCCTGGCCTAACCTTGTCGTGCGAGGGGAGTACTTCCCACGAACCATTCCGGTCAGTACGGCACGCCCGGCGTGCCTCGGGTGGTTGCCCATCTCCGATGGGTGAAGGAGACCTCGAACATGACACGGTGTTCGAGGAGACCCCATGACCGAATTGTCATACCTGGCCGCAGCGAGTGACCTGTCGTCGGTGGGCACGCCCACGCTCTGGGCGCTGACCATCGCCGGCGTGGTGCTGCTGCTGGTGCTGGACTTCCTGGTGACGCGCAAGCCGCACGAGGTGTCCATGCGGGAGGCGATCGGTTGGTCGGCGTTCTACGTCGCGCTGCCGCTCGCGTTCGGCGGCTGGGTGTGGTCCCGTTACGGCTCGGAGCAGGGCGTGCAGTACCTGACCGGTTACCTCGTCGAGAAGTCCCTCTCGGTCGACAACCTCTTCGTCTTCATGCTGCTGCTGGCCGCGTTCGCGGTGCCGGCCGTGCTCGCCCAGCGGGTGCTGCTCTACGGCATCGCCGGCGCTCTGGTGCTGCGGGCGGTCTTCATCGCCCTGGGCGCGGCGGCCCTGCAGACCCTCGACTTCGCGTTCCTGCTCTTCGCGATCATCCTCATCGCGACCGCGGTGAAGCTGCTGCGCGACGCCCTCTCCGGGCATCAGCAGGAAGTCGACATCAACAAGATGCGCTCGGTGAAGCTGCTGCGCAAGATCATGCCGGTGGTCGACGAGTACCACGGCACCCGGATGACCGTACGGCAGGGCGCGAAGCGGGCACTCACGCCGTTCGCCCTGGTGGTGGTGGCGGTGCTGGCCACCGACGTGGTCTTCGCCGTCGACTCGGTGCCGGCGGTGTACGGCATCACCGAGGACCCGTACCTGGTCTTCGCCACCAACGCGTTCGCCCTGCTCGGCCTGCGGGCGCTCTACTTCGTCCTGCACGCGGCGCTGAGCCGGCTGGTGCACCTCAGCTACGGCCTGGCGATCATCCTGGCGTTCATCGGCCTCAAGCTGGGTCTGCACTGGGCGCACGGCATCTGGGCCGGCGTGCCGCAGATCCCCACCCTGGCCTCGCTCGGCGTGATCATCGGCGTGCTGGTGGTGGTGACCCTGACCAGCCTTCGCGCCACCCGGGGCGGCACGCCCGAGCAGCGCGAGGTCGTCACGGAGCGGCACTGACCGCGCCGCCGGGTCGACGAGGGCGTACGCGGGAAAGCTCCCGCCCCGGCCGGCCCGGGTGGTACGACTGTGCAATGGGAATCGTGTCACCGGGCTTTCAGGGCCGGCCCCGCTCACAGGAGCCGGCCCTGCCACCCGGTCAGTACCTGACCGAGGACTTTCCGGTGCTGTCGGCCGGCCCGACACCCCGGGTCTCCCTGGACACCTGGGAGTTCGTCATCGCCGCCGAGAACGGCACCGAGTACCGGTGGTCGTGGCAGGAGCTGATGGCGCTTCCGCAGGAGACCGCGATGGTCGACATCCACTGCGTCACCCACTGGTCGAAGCTCGGCACCACCTGGCAGGGCGTCTCCCTGGACACCCTGCTCGACGGCGTGGACACCAGCGCGCACTTCGCGCTCGCCCACTCGTACGGCGGGTACACCACCAACCTGCCGCTGGACGACCTGCGCGGCGGCCGGGCCTGGGTGGCGCACACCTTCGACGGCGCGCC
>NZ_JBFAPG010000363.1:0-6563 GCF_040675595.1 Micromonospora sp. NPDC049580 | reverse complement strand
CTGGATCGGCTCGATAGCCCATCCAGGCCGCTTCGGCCGGGCCCGGATGCGGAGCGCCGTCCTGGCACAGCAGGGCTAGCGCGAACTGCCGAAGATCGGCCGGATGGAAGTAGCGGTCGTCATCAAGATTCACGACGGCGGGACTGGCCGACGATGTGACCAGGAGCGAGGAAAGCAGCGCATCCGGCCCACCGGCATCGGCAACAGACACAGATCTAGTCGCGACCACGACCCGCATCGACGGCAACGCCGACAACTCGACCAGGTCCTCGGCTATACCGGTCCGTTCCACCGGGCCGTCGGCCTCGTCCAAGGCATCAACCAGGATCGTCTGGCCTCCGGCGAGCGAGTCAATCACGTCGGAGTAAGGGGCCGACGTATCGAGACCAGCCAACCGTGCAACCTGCGCCCGAAACTCGGCCCGAGAAGCACCACGGCAATGGAACACCAGTCCGGGCTCAGCCTCGCCGGCAGCAAGATCAATAGCGACACGACCGATGACAGCGGACTTCCCAGCGCCAGGTGCACCGATCACGACAAGCGGCCGACCGGTCGGCCGCCACTCACGAACAGTGCGAATGGCCGCTTCCCGACCCTTGAATATATCGCCGGAATGGCCCAGATTGCGTTGCCCTCGGCCGCGCCGATGGAAATGCTCCTGGGCGCTCTGCCCGGCCAGGATCCATCTCCTCGCGAGCCCGGTTGGGCGTGGCACCTCGATCTGTTGATAGAGGCGTACGGCTCGGTCCTGCTCGTCAGCGCCGCCGCCAAGCGCCGCGACCAGGCTGCGGACCTGCTGGCCGTCCACTGGCAGGCTCTGACCGCGCAGCAGTCTGTTGATCCGACTGTGGGCCAAATGCATTCGCTCGCCGATCGCGCGAAGGCTCCTGCCGCCACTCTCTACCCGGACCACATCGAAGACCTCAAGCAGCCGCCGCCATGGCCCACTCTCGGGCCATTCTGAACGATCCGTCAGGGAGGGGCGCACCGCCTCACCATAGCGATGTGCTTGCGATGTGCTCCGGCCGCAGGGCTAGCGCACCGGGTCCACGACAGATGACAACTGAGCACAGCCCATCGGCCCTGCAGGACCACACGCTTCTCGCATGGATCATTGGTGCAAGATCTTTCGTCGCTTCGCTGCGCTCTCGGGCCGGCCCCTCAGACGGGTCAACCTTCGTGGCCTTCCGGGGCCGACGCGTCTGTCGCGTCTCCTCACAACTTGTAACCGTTCGGCATCTCGCACCTCGTCCAAAGCGGGCACCCGCCGACACTCATCGCCACGGAAGTGGACGTCTCAAAGCCAACCCCATAGCGGAGGAACAAGCGGTGCCCGCTCACCAGGCGTTCCCTCTGGCGAGGTGCACGCGATGCCACAACTCCCAGGCGATCCCGACAACAAGCGCCACCCTCTGACCACAACGGCCGTCGGTGGCGTGGTCTCCGGCCTCGTCCGGGCCGCCACCGAACGGCTCATCCAACTCATCGAAGACATGACCCACAACACCTGACTATCTCGCCCTGCCGCCTGGTGCCGCCTTGGACTCCGGAGGTAACGGGCAGATTGGGTTCAGGTCGGCGAAGTGCTCACCGCGCCCGAAGAGGTCACCACCACGGCTAGACTTGCGCGAGCTTCAGAATTGCGCTGAGCGTCATCGACGGTGGGGCAATGGGCCGTGTCCCCCCTCGGACACGAGTACGTCTCATATGTGCGACGTAGACGTAGCGGTGGTCAAGGATGCTTGAC
Source organism: Micromonospora sp. NPDC049580 (assembly GCF_040675595.1). NCBI lineage: Bacteria > Bacillati > Actinomycetota > Actinomycetes > Micromonosporales > Micromonosporaceae > Micromonospora > Micromonospora sp. NPDC049580. Next base: position 4,816 of record NZ_JBFAPG010000363.1, on the reverse strand, counting down.
CACCGCCGAAACCCATCCGATGTAGCGTCTGGCGCTACTCTCAGTGATCAGCGGCGGGCGAGCCCCGCGCTGACGCGCGGCGGCTCTTCAGTGATCCCCGCCGTTGTCCTGCCGAGTCCGGCACCGGTCGTGGGCGTGGCTCCTGGCACCCCTGCGGCAGCCATGAGGTGTCCTCCGCTACCGCTTCCGAGTCTTGCAGTCACTCGAAGCCGTACAGCCCTCTATGGACTGGCAACGCTCGATTCGCGTGGTCGGATCGCCGATCGGTCCTGTACTGTGCCAAAACTGTGCTTCGCATTCGTGACCTGGGGATTTGCGAGTGGATCAAGCGGCTCGGCGGTATTCGTTGATCGCGCCACCGAGAACCCGTCGCCGGCGGATCGGCCTTTCGATCGCGATGACCGCGCCGGGGTCGTAGTCGGGTGGATGCTGGTTCAGGCTCTGGTGTGGCCGGTGCCGGTCGAAGTGGTCCTCGTAGGCGCGGAGCACGGTGCGGGCGTGCTGTTCGTTGTAGATCAGTACCCGGTCGGTGCACTCGGCCCGGACGCTGCGCACGAAGCGTTCCGCGAAGGCGTTCGCCCGAGGCGTACGTGGAGGATTCTTCACCACCTTGATGCCTTCGGCGGCGAACACGGCGTCGAACGACGCGGTGAACTTGGCGTCGCGGTCGCGGATCAGGATCCGGAACCGTGTCATCCGATCGCCGAGGTCCAGCACCAGGTTGCGGGCCTGCTGGGTAGTCCAGCCAGCAGTCGGATGTTCGGTGACGCCGAGGATGTGCACCCGCCGGGTCGTGATCTCCATGACGAACAGCACATACAGCCGCCGCAGCGTGACGGTGTCGATATGGAAGAAGTCGGTAGCCAGCAACCCGGCTGCCTGAACGCGCAGGAACGTCCGCCAACTAGTGTCGATCTCACGCGGGGCGGGACCGACCCTCGATCCGGCGAGGATGCGACGGATGGTGCCGGCGCCGACCCGATGGCCGAGCCCGACGAGTTCACCTTGGATGCGCCGATGCCCCCAGCCGGGATTCTCCCTGGCCAGCCGCAAGACCAGGTCCCGCAGATCGTCGCTGATCGGTGGTCGTCCGGGACGGTTCGGGTAGGTCCAACGCCTGCGGACCAGGCGGCGGTGCCAGGCCAGCAGGGTGGCCGGGGTGACGATCCGATGTTTCCACAACTCCCGCGGCAACGCCCGGACCAGCGCGGACAACACCGCCCGCTCCGGCCACGACAGCCGCGGCCGACCGACCTGACGCCGCAATACCGCCACCTCATGGCGCAGCACCAACAGCTCGGCGACCATCGCCGACTCGCTACGCGTGGCCCGCGGCAACCAGCCGAACACCCGCACCGCACTCAGGTACAGCAGCCGAACCAACACGCCTGCCATGATGCGTCACCGTCGCGAAACAACAGCTCACGCGCTGTGCGACGAGTTTTGGCACCGTACAAGCCTAGGGAGCGAACAGAATGGGGCGATCATGGTGAAGTTTGGCCGCCAGAAGGCGGAACCGCAGGACGTCGAAAGTCATCTCCGCCAATTTCTCGGCAAACCCTTCAGCACCCTTAATGAGGCTCTTCCTGATGGGGCTGTGATTCGTCTTCACGGATTCGCCGAGGTGCCCAACGACGGCCAGGTGACCATGGTCACGGATGGGTTGGCCAGCCTCGCCCGCCAGCACGGCTGGGCTCGTCGGGACGGTTATGCTCAAGAGTTGCTCTTCGTGTTGGACGGCCAATTCATGGGCCCCGATATGCTGGATTTTGTGATGTCCTGCGCGGCGCGTTACGCGCAGCAGGGGCGACTCCTTTCGTGGGACGAGCCCGTTCGCCTGGACGTCGACGTGCCGTCCAGCTCCGGGATGAGGTTTCTCCTACCTACCCCGGCGGCCCTCTTCGAGGAAGATTTCCAGTTCGCAACCGGCCCTACGGGCGAAACCAACTTTTGCCTGTTGGTACCGGCCTACGAGGTGGAGGCTGACCTTCTGGCGTCCCGAGGGCCCGAGCATCTCTTTGATGTCCTTGATGAACAGGACGTCGACGTTTCCGACCTTCGGCGGTCGGCACTGCGTATTCGTGGGCACGGCCTCACGTAGGAGTCACGGCCCGTTCATTCGTCATCTCTGATCTTCTCCCTGGCGTCGCACTGGGTTGCCACGGCTCGTTGACGAAGGAGGGCGCTCCCATCCGTCGCACCGGCCCCAACCCAGGGCCCCGGCAAAGTCGTCAGGTGATGCCGAGCAGTGCCAGCGGGCGGGTGCTGTCGCGGGCGTGATGCCGGTTGGCGGCGGCGATGTTGGCTATTCCGGCGGTGCGCAGGGGGCACCGATGGCGGCGTTGCGTAGGGCGGCCATGACCTCGGGCGGGAAGACCTCCGTGTCAGTTTCGATGGTCCAGGCGTCGTGGTCGCACACGATGATCATGTTGTTGAGTCGCAGGTAGCCGGCGACGCTGTCTGGATCCTGGTCGCGCATCGCCGGGTGGTGCCGACGCAGGCAGCTGTGGTGGCGAATCCTGTTTAGGAGATGGTCCTCTCGGACGTAGAGGGTCTTCTGTCGTCTTGATGAGGTGGGTCGGGTGCTGGTGTTGCCGTGTCGGCATCGGTAGCTGGCACGGTCGTGGACCCAGTGGGAGTCCATGATTCGGCCGCAGACGCCGCAGCAGATCAGTCCGGCCAACACGTAGCAGCGGGGGATGCCGTCGGCTGGGGTCGGTGCGGTGTGGATTGCCTGGACGGCGACGAAGTGTTCTTCGCTGACCAGCGGAGTGTGTGCGATTTCGCGGGAGATGGCCCAGTCGGTGGAGGCGCTCCATCGTTGGATCTCGTGGTGTCGATCGAAGGTTCCCTTGTCAGGGAGGGCATCACGGTCGGTGCGTTGACGGTTCCAGACCTGCCGCCCGGTGTAGCGGGGGTTGGCCAGGATCGCCGCGACAGTGGTGAGCATCCATTGGCGGCCGCTGCGGTGGGGGTTACGCGCTGGGTCGACGCCGGACGGGCACAAGACGCCGTTGTCGTTGAGGGCGCGGGCGATGCTGGCCACGCTCCGGCCGGCGAGCCGCTGCTCGAAGATCCACCGTACGTGGGGTGCGGTGGCAGGGTCGGGCGGCTGACCGGCGCGGACTCGCAGTGCCGGGGCTTGCGCTTCACCGTCGGTACGGGTCGATGATTTCCTTTGGGCGCAGCGCGGGGGCGGCGAGGTCGCGGAGTGTCGGCGAGGTGAGGTAGAACCTGCCTCGGGTCTCGCCGTGCTGTTCGAGCATGTCCGCCCGGACGAGGGCGCGAAGGTCGCGGGTTGCTTGGTCGTCGGTGAGGTTCTCGTCGCGTTGATAGAGGGTGCGGCGTACTCGACCGCCGGTCGCGGCGAGGTGTAGGGCGCTAACAACCCGCTCGGGCAGCCCGTTGCGCCGGACCCAGGTGTCCAGCAGTTCCCAGAGCTGCGCGGCTTGGTCGAGGCGTTGCCGGACCAGTTGGGCTTGTTGGTGGTGGGCGCTCAGGCAGAATCGGATCCACTTGCTGGTGTCGTTGTCGGGCTGCCAGGTCGGGCCGCCGACCTCACCGAGCGCGTCGTAGTAGGCGTAGGTGTTTCGGCCGACGCCGAGCCACTCCTCGATGGAGGAGAACTCAGGGGCGAGGACGCCGTCGCGGGCGAGTACGAGGGTGTGGAGGCACCGGGACATTCGGCCGTTTCCGTCCCGCCAGGGATGGATCTTGACCAGGTTCAGGTGAGCCATGGATGCCCGGACGAGCAGCGGTGTCTCCGGTTCGCCGTCGGCCAACCAGTCGATCAGCTCGGAGATCAGCGACGGGACGTCGTCGGCGTCTGGCCCGGTGTAGACGCGTCGGCCGGTGTGCGCCTCGTCGATGTGGATGTCTCCTGGACGGTAGCGGCCCGGCCACTTGCTGAGGTCATGGCGGAGCATCATGAAGTGCAGCGCGTTGAGCAGCATGTGCTGCCAGGTGAACTCGCGTGAGCGGGCGAGTTGTTGCACGTAGGTCAGGGCGTCGCGGTAGCCGGTGATGACCTCCCAGGTTTGCGGGCTCGTCTCTACCGGTTCGTCGCCGGCGACGGCCGCGGCGGCGTCGTCCAGAGACACCTGGTAGCCCTCGATCGAATTCGAGCCCTGGATGGCGCCGCTCCTCAGCGACGGCCGGTGCGGGCCTCGGGTGACGTGCCGCCGTAGGTGGACAGATCGACGCTGATCAGGGCCGGGTGGATGGGACTTCGCTGCCGGCGGGCTGACCGTGCGGGCCACCGTGGGCATGGGGAATCTCCCGGCGGCCAGGTCCCGGGATCGGCCGGGGCGGTGGTGGCGCCGTCGAGGCGCGGACGACGAGCTCGACCGGTTGGTCGGCCGCCGGTGGAAGCTCGACGTCCGGCTTCTCGATGACCTGTACCAGCAGCGCGAGGCCCTGCCGCGCGACCTCGTCGAACGGCTGCCGCACGGTGGTGAGCGGGGGAGTGACGTAGGCGGCGACCGGGATGTCGTCGAACCCGACGACGCTGATGTCCTCGGGCACCCGGCGCCCGGCCTCGAGCTGCGCGCGGATGAGACCGATCGCCATGTCGTCGTTCGCGGCGAACACCGCGGTCACGGTGCCGTCGCCGGCCAGTTCCCGGCCCGCCGCGTAGCCGGACGCGGCCGACCAGTCGCCCTCGACGACCGGCGGCTCGTCCGCGCCGTGGGCTCGCAGCGCCTCGCGCCAGCCGGCGAGACGGTCCCGTGCCGAATACCACCGCTGCGGGCCGGCCAGGTGATGGACGGTCGCGTGCCCCAGCTCCAGCAGGTGCTCGGTCGCGGCCCGCGCGAGC
>NZ_JBFAPG010000362.1:0-6582 GCF_040675595.1 Micromonospora sp. NPDC049580 | reverse complement strand
GCCGGAGAGTCACCGAGCCCGTTCAGCGACACTCCGGCACCTCGTCGAAGGCCTGTTTCAACTCCTCGGAGTTGAGCTGGCTGGTGTCCAGAGCGCTGGCGTCGTACTCCTTGTTCAGCGTCTCGACGGCGGCCCGCACGCCGTCGTAGAAGGCGTCCGGCTCGCCGGTGCCCAACCCCTCGATGGTGTCCCGGGCCCGGCCGTAGGCGTCCCGCATCTTGCTCAGCGAGCTGCGGAACCCGGCGGAGACGGCCTCGCCGTTGTCGGTCTCCGGGACGCCGGCCTGCTCGACCTTGCGGCGCGCGGTCTCACTGGCCTGCTCCGCGCCACCGAAGAGCCGCACCAGGTTCTCCTTGGCCTGCGCCGGAGTGGTCTGCGCCGTCATCTGCTGATCGGTGCTGCTGGTCAACTTGCTGATCTCGGAGCGCCACGGCGTGAGCGCGCCGCAGACCGACGCCGCCCAGGCCCGCGGGCTGGGCCCACCACCGCAGCCGGAGAGGACGACGACGAGCGTGGCCAGGACCACCGTGAGCTTTCCGGCGGCAGACGCCCGGCACGTACGCATGCGTTGCAGCGTACGGCCTCCGGCCAGGCGTGGCACCGGTCCGGATGGCCGGGGTCCCCGCCCGACAGGTACGTCGAGCGGGGACTCCGGTGCCGGTGTCGCTCAGGCGTTGACCGTCTCCGGCCGGTGGTCGGCGCTGCCCGCGCCGGTGTTGCCACCGGCGTCGGAGTCGTCCATCGCGATGCCCTTGCGCTTGCTGAAGACCACCGACGCCACGATGATCAGCGTCGCGACCAGCGCGATGCCCACCCGCAGTGCGACGTTGCGGTCGTCACCGACGCTGTACGCCACCACGGCGGGCGCGATCAGCAGCGAGACCAGGTTCATCACCTTGATCAGCGGGTTGATCGCCGGGCCGGCGGTGTCCTTGAACGGGTCACCGACGGTGTCGCCGATGACCGTGGCGGCGTGCGCCTCGGAACCCTTGCCGCCGTACGCGCCGTCCTCGACCAGCTTCTTGGCGTTGTCCCACGCGCCACCGGAGTTGGCCAGGAAGACCGCCATCAGGGTGCCCGCCCCGATCGCGCCGGCGAGGTACGCCGCCAGCGCGCCGGGCCCGAGGCCGAAGCCGACCGCGATCGGCGCCAGGATGGCGAGCAGACCGGGGGTCATCAGCTCGCGCTGCGCGTCCCGGGTGCAGATGTCGACGACCTTGCCGTACTCCGGGCGCTGGGTGCGGTCCATGATGCCGGGCAGCTCACGGAACTGCCGGCGCACCTCCATCACCACGGCGCCGGCCGAGCGGGACACCGCGTTGATGGCCAGCCCGGAGAAGAGGAAGACGACCGCCGCACCGATGATCAGGCCGACCAGGTTGCGCGGGTTGGCCAGGTTAAGCGCGTTGAGGATCTCTGCCTCGACGTTGCTCACCTTCGCGTCCCCGTACGCGGCTTTCAGGGTGTCCGTGTACGAGCCGAACAGCGCGGTCGCCGCCAGCACCGCCGTGGCGATCGCGATGCCCTTGGTGATCGCCTTGGTGGTGTTGCCGACCGCGTCCAGCTCGGTGAGCGTCCGCGCGCCGTGCTCGTCGATGTCGCCGGACATCTCGGCGATGCCCTGGGCGTTGTCGGAGATCGGCCCGAAGGTGTCCATGGCGACGATGACGCCGACCGTGGTGAGCAGGCCGGTGCCGGCCAGCGCCACCGCGAACAGCGACAGCGTGATGGAGCTGCCGCCGAGCAGGAACGCCCCGAAGACGCCGGCGCCGATCAGCAGCGCCGAGTAGACCGCCGACTCCAGCCCGATGCTGATGCCGGCGAGGATCACCGTGGCGGCGCCGGTCTGCGAGCTCTTGCCGATGTCCTGCACCGGCCGGCGGTTGGTCTCGGTGAAGTACCCGGTCAGCGCCTGGATCGCCGCGGCCAGCACGATGCCGATCACGACCGCGCCGATGGCCACCAGTCGCGGGTTGCGGTCGACGTCGGTGAGGCCACCCTCCAGCTCGGCGAAGGTCGCCGGCAGGTACGCGTACGCGGCGATCGCCACCAGCACCGCGGAGATCACGGCGGAGATGTAGAAGGCCCGGTTGATCGCGGTGAGGCCGCTGCGGTCGGAGGCGCGCAGCCGGGTGATGAAGACGCCGACGATGGCGACCAGCACGCCGATGGTGGAGATGATCAGCGGGAAGACCAGACCGTCCTCGCCGAAGGCGGCGCGGCCGAGGATCAGCGCGGCGACAAGCGTCACCGCGTACGACTCGAAGAGGTCGGCGGCCATGCCGGCGCAGTCACCGACGTTGTCGCCCACGTTGTCGGCGATGGTGGCGGCGTTGCGCGGATCGTCCTCGGGGATGCCCTGCTCGACCTTGCCGACCAGGTCGGCGCCGACGTCGGCGGCCTTGGTGAAGATGCCGCCGCCGACCCGCATGAACATCGCCAGCAGCGCGGCGCCGAAGCCGAAGCCCTCCAGCACCGTGGGCGCGTCACCCCGGTAGACCAGGACGACGAGCGCGGCGCCGAAGAGGCCGAGGCCGACGGTGAGGAAGCCGACCACGCCGCCGGTCCGGAAGGCGATCTTCATGGCCGCCTCGCGGCCACCCTGTCGCTCCCGGGCGGCGGCGGCCACGCGCAGGTTGGCGCGGGTCGCCAGCCACATGCCGGCGCCGCCGATGGACGCGCTGAACACGGCGCCCACGACGAAGAAGAGCGAGCGGCCGAGCTTCACGGCCATCTCGCTGCCGTCGGTGTCGTGCACCGGCAGCAGGAAGAGCAGCACCACGGCGACGACGACGAAGATCGCCAAGGTGCGGAACTGGCGGAGCAGGTAGGCCGAGGCGCCCTCCTGGACCGCCCCCGAGATCTCCTGCATATTCGTGGTGCCCTTGCCGGCTGCCAGCACCGTCTTCGTCAGCGCGGCGGCGAAGACGAGCGCCACCAGCGCGATGACCGCGGCGATGACGACGTATGTGACATTGCTTCCGGTAAGGGAAAGCCCGCCGCCATCGGCGGCCAAGGTCTCGGACATCTGTGTCCTCCTGTTACCGAACACTCGCGTCGACGGGTGGAGACGCACCGGTCGACGCCTGGATGCGGACTCGCAAGCGCGCGCCAACCCACCCCAGCGGACCAGCGATGACCACCCATACCCGCTGGCTGCGGGTTGGATCACTTGCTGACAACCCGGGTACTGTAGCCCTCCACAGTGTTCGAGGTCACACCGAGGTGGCACCGTGTCTCGATGATCTTCGTCGCTGTGTTATGAAACGAAATCTGATATAGGACCCGATCCATGACGAGAAGGCCGCACCCCCGCCGGGGATGCGGCCTTCTTCAGCAGTTCTCGGCCTTCTTCAGCAGTTCTGGGCCTTCTTCGGCGCTGCTCGGCCTTCTTCCGCGCTTCCTCGGGTCAGCGGCCGACCGGCCACACCATCCGCACCTCGGTGCCGATGCCCTCGTCAACCGGGCGCACCTGCAGGTCCTCGACGAAGCCCGCGAGCAGGGCGAACCCGACGCCCGTGGTCAACGCCTCGTCGGTCAGTGACTCGTTGGCCAACTCGTCCGGCGGCAACGCCGCCAGCCCGATGCCGGCCTCGATCGGCGCACGGTCCACCACCCGCACCGCGTACGTGCCGCCGTCGGACATCTCCACCAGCACCGGATCGGCCAGGCCGTACTGCCGGTGCAGGGCGACCGCCCGGGTGCACGCCTCACCGATGGCCAGGCGCACCTCGTCCAGCAGATCCTCGCGGACACCGGCACGCCGGGCGACGGCGACGCCGACCAGTCGGGCGGTACGCACGTGCACCGGCGCCGGGGAGAAGGAGAGCCGGACCGTCGCCATCACGCGTTGGCGCCGGTCGGGCCCGCACCGACCGCCGCCTCGACCGTGGGGTGCAACGGGAACACCTGGTCCAGCGCCGTGATCCGGAAGATCTTGAGCAGCGGCTCCTTGTCACAGACCAGGGCGAACGAGCCGCCGGCCGTCCGCAGCCGCTTGTGCGCGCCCACCAGCACGCCCAGCCCGGTGGAGTCGAGGAAGTCCACCCGCCCGAGGTCCACGACCACGTGCCGGGCGCCACCGTCGATCAGCTCGAGGAGTCGTTCGCGGAGCCGGGGCGCGGTGTAGACGTCCACCTCACCGCCGACCTCGAGCACCGTGTGCTCGCCCACGGTGCGCGTCGCCAACGACAGCTCCATCGGTCCTCCTCGCCAGAGCCGTAAACTCTCCTGGGCATCTAACCACTACCGCCGGGGCACCCTGCGGTCACCGGCGGAGGCTTCCCCTTACCCCCGGCCCCGGCTTTTCATCTCCGAACACCAGTGCGAGAGTGCAGGACGTGACCTCCAACGACTTCATTTCGGCGCGTCCTACGCCGCGCCGTGACCTGGAGTCGTCCGCCGCGCCCACCGTATCCGCAGGTCACGACCCCGGACCAGCGCCGGTCGACCTGCTGCGCCGGCTGCGCGCCCGGGGTGCCGGCGACCCGGTCACCCACGTCGAGCGGGTGCCGGCCCGGGTCGGGGTGCCCGCCCCCTGGCCGGCGTGGGCGCCGCCGGAGCTGCGGGCGGCGTTCGCCCGCCGCGGCGTGGTCGCGCCCTGGCAGCACCAGGCCGAGGCGGCCACCCTGGCGTACGACGGCGGCCACGTGATCGTCGCCACCGGCACCGCGTCCGGCAAGTCGCTGGCGTACCAGCTCCCGGCGCTGGCCACGTTGCTCGCCAACCCCCGGGCCACCGTGCTCTACCTGGCGCCGACCAAGGCCCTCGCCGCCGACCAGCTGCGGGCCGTCGCCGGCCTGGAACTGGAGGGGGTACGCCCCGCCTGCTACGACGGGGACACGCCGCGCGCCGAACGGGAGTGGATCCGCCGGCACTCCCGCTTCGTGCTGACCAACCCCGACATGCTGCACCACGGCATCCTGCCCGGCCACGCCCAGTGGTCCGGTTTCCTGCGCCGCCTCGCGTACGTGGTGATCGACGAGTGCCACACCTACCGGGGTGTGTTCGGCTCGCACGTGGCGCACGTCCTGCGCCGACTGCGCCGGCAGTGCGCCCGTTTCGGTGCCACCCCGGTGTTCGTGCTCGCCTCGGCGACCTCCGGCGACCCCGCGACCGCCGCCGGCCGACTGACCGGTCTGCCGGTGACGGCGGTCACCGAGGACGCCTCACCGCGCGGCGGGGTGACCTTCGCGCTCTGGGAGCCGCCGCTGCTCCCACCCGACTCGACCGCTCCTACGGTGCCCGCGCAGGCGGCCGGCGACCACGACGCCACCACGGACCTCGTCCAGGTCCGCCGGTCGGCGCTGCGGGAGACCGCGGACCTGCTCGCCGACACGGTCGCCGAGGGCGTACGCACGCTCGCGTTCGTGCGGTCCCGCAAGGGCGCCGAGGTGGTGGCGGCCAACGCGCGCCGGGCGCTGGACGACGCGGTCCCAGGGCTCGGTGGCCGGGTCGCCGCCTACCGGGGCGGCTACCTGCGCGAGGAGCGGCGCGAGCTGGAACGTGCCCTGCTGCACGGTGACCTGCTCGGTCTGGCCTCCACCAACGCGCTGGAGCTGGGCGTGGACCTGGTCGGTCTGGACGCCGTGCTGATCTGCGGCTATCCGGGCACCCGGGCGTCACTGTGGCAGCAGGCGGGCCGCGCCGGGCGGTCCGGGCAGGAGGCCCTCGCCGTGCTGGTGGCGCGGGACGACCCGCTGGACACCTACCTGGTGCACCACCCGGAGGCGATCTTCGGTGCGCCGGTCGAGGCAACGGTGCTCGACCCGGCCAACCCGTACGTGCTGGCGCCGCAGTTGGCCTGCGCGGCCGCCGAGGCGCCACTCACCCCGGCCGATCTGGCGCTCTTCGGCGACGGGGCGAAGGAGGCCATCGACCAGTTGGTCGAGGCGGGCGCGCTGCGGCAGCGGCCCACCGGCTGGTACTGGCGGCACCGCGAGCGCCCCGAGGTGGACCTGCGCGGCGAGGGCGGCGCCCCGGTCTGCGTGGTGGAGTCGGCCACCGGTCGGCTGCTCGGCACGGTCGACGGCGGCTCGTCGCACTTCCTGCTCCACCCCGGCGCGGTCTACCTGCACCAGGGCATCTCGTACGTGGTCGACGACCTCGACCTGGCCGACGGCTGCGCGCTGGTGCACGTCGAGGAGCCGGACTGGTCCACCCACGCCCGGGACGTCACGGACCTGTCCGTGGTGTCGGTGCGCTCCTACGTGGACGCCGGGCCGGTCGGGATGTTCCTCGGCGAGGTGGACGTGACCAGCCAGGTCGTGTCGTACCAGCGGCGCCGGATCGCCACCGGCGAGGTGATCGACACCCGGCCGCTCGACCTGCCCACCCGGGAGCTGCGCACGGTGGCGGTCTGGTTCACGCTGTCACCGCGGTCGCTGGCCTCCGCAGGGGTCCAGCAGGCCGACGTGCCGGGTGCGCTGCACGCCGCCGAACACGCCGCGATCGGCCTGCTTCCGCTGATGGCGACGTGCGACCGGTGGGACATCGGCGGGCTCTCCACCGCCCTGCACCCGGACACCGAGGCGCCGACGGTCTTCGTCTACGACGGGCACCCGGGCGGCGCCGGCTTCGCCG
>NZ_JBFAPG010000361.1:0-6585 GCF_040675595.1 Micromonospora sp. NPDC049580 | reverse complement strand
CTCCTGTTCAAGGCGCGTGGTGTCGACGACCCGCCCGTGCACGAAAAGATCGACCTGGTCCAGGCCGTAGCGGCCGAACCCCACGGTGCGGGCCACGTCGTCGCGCAGCCTCTCGTCCGAGACGCCGTCGGCGGCGCGCAGTGTGATGCTGCTGAACGTGTCCGGCGCGCCCAGCATCAGCCGCTGCGCCACCGGCGTGGTGAAGAAGACCTCGTTGACCCCGCCGATCGAGTCCCGGTCACCGCTGTAACCGAGGATGCCGACCAGGGTGAACTCCCGCTTCTTGGACTCGAACGCGGTGAGCACGCCAACCTTCTGACCGACGCGCACCTTCGCCGTGGTGGCCAACGCCTTGTTGACCACGATCTCGTCCTCGGCCTGCGGCGCGCGCCCCTCCCGCAGCCGCATCAGGTCGCTCTCGCCGGTCCAGTTCTCGCCCAACTGCGGCGGACCGAACGAGGTGATCACCTTGCCGTTGCTGCCGATCACCCGGGCGCCGTCGGCGTTGACGATGCCGGTCGCCGAGGCCACCCCCGGCACCTGCTTGACCCGGTCCACCACGGCGGCCGGCAGCGGAGCGGCGGTCTGCTCGCCCTCCATCTCGTCGACCTGCACCTTCGGCTTCGCCGCGACGTTCACGTCGATCTCGGAGAACCCGTCGGCGAAGACCGAGTCGAAGGAGCGGCCCAGCGTGTCGGTCAGCACGAACGCGCCGGAGACGAACATGACCCCGAGCACCACCGCCAGCCCGGACAGGATCAGCCGGACCTTGCGGGCCAGCAGACTCTTGAGTGTCGCCCGGAACATCAGTTGCCCACCTCGGCCGGAGTGTCCAGCTTCTTCATGGTGTCCAGCACCGTGTCGGCGGTCGGCTCGATCAACTCCGAGACGATCTGCCCGTCGGCGAGGAAGACCACCCGATCGGCGTACGCGGCGGCCGTCGGGTCGTGGGTGACCATGACGATGGTCTGGCCGTGCTCACGCACCGAGTTGCGCAGGAAGCCGAGCACCTCCGCGCCGGAGCGCGAGTCCAGGTTGCCGGTCGGCTCGTCAGCGAAGATCACGTCGGGGCGGGAGACCAGCGCCCGCGCGCACGCCACCCGCTGCTGCTGACCGCCGGAGAGCTGCGCCGGCCGGTGGTCCAACCGGTCCTGCAGGCCCACCGTCTTGATCACCGTGTCGTACCAGGCCGGGTCCGGCTTGCGACCGGCGATCGACAACGGCAGCAGGATGTTCTCCTTCGCGGTGAGCGTCGGCAGCAGGTTGAACTGCTGGAAGATGAAGCCCACCTTGTCTCGGCGCAACTTCGTCAGCCCCGAGTCGCCCAGACCGGTGACCGTCGTCGCACCGATCGACACCGTCCCCCGGGTCACCGAGTCCAGACCGGCCAGGCAGTGCATCAGCGTCGACTTGCCGGAACCCGACGGGCCCATGATCGCGGTGAAGCGGCCACGTTCGAACTCCGCGCTGACCCCCCGCAGCGCGATGACCTGAGCCTCGCCGCTGCCGTACACCTTCCACACGTCGTTCGCCCGGGCCGCGGCCTGCGCCTGCTGGCCTACCGTCGCGGTCACGTCATCTACCTCTTCCGTCTGTCCGAATCTCACGCCGCCCCCCGATGGTCCGGCGTGACCGTTCAATCATCGGCGCTGCTCGCGCCCGTCCCGTCCGCCCCTGGGGGGACCCGGCGCGGATTTCCCGCTGCGGGTGCACCCCCATGCCGCATCAGGGTTGCCCCTGACCCGGCCGCCGATCGACAGGTTTCCCGACCGGCGAAACACCGCCGGACACGACACGTCCCCCGTTGGCCACAGGAGGGTCAACCGCGCCGAGCCGTCTACGGTCACGGTAGGTGAGCACGGCAACGGGGCCGTCCCCCCACGGAGGGATCTTCGAGTACGCCGGGTGGGGTAGCCGCCGCGCGTCCGCTACGCCCGCGGGCGGACCAGACCCGACTCGTACGCCAGCACGACCGCCTGCACCCGGTCGCGCAGCCGCAGCTTGGTCAGCACGTGCCCGACGTGGGTCTTGACGGTGGTCTCGCTGACCGACAGCACCGCGGCGATCTCGGCGTTGGACAACCCCCGGGCCACCTGCACCAGCACCTCGCGTTCCCGGTCGGTGAGCGCGCTGAGCGTCGCCGACGGCGTCGCCGCCGGATCCGGCAGCAGGTCGGCGAAGCGCTCCAGCAGCCGCCGCAGGATCCGCGGGGCGACCACCGCGTCCCCGCCGGCCACCGTGCGGATCGCCGCGATCAGCTCCTCGGCCGGTACGTCCTTGGCCAGGAACCCGCTGGCGCCCGCGCGCAGCGCCCCCACCACGTACTCGTCGAGGTCGAACGTGGTCAGCACCAGCACCCGCACCGGCAGGCGGGAGTCGACGATCGCCCGGGTCGCCGCCACCCCGTCCATGCGAGGCATCCGGATGTCCATCAGCACGACGTCGGGCAGCAGTCGCCGGGACAGCTCCACCGCCTCCACGCCGTCGCCGGCCTCCGCCACCACGTCCAGGTCACCCTCGGCGCCCAGCACCATCCGGAAGCCCGTGCGCAGCAGCGGCTGGTCGTCGGCGAGCAGGATCCGTACCGGCCGCGCCGAGGCAACCCGATCGGCCATCACTTCTCCCGTCCCCTCGCCGTCGCGCCCACACCGGTCATCGTCGCGTACCCGGCCGGCGCGTCGTGGACCACGGTAGAGGCCCGCCGGCCGCGGTGTCCCGACCGACGCGGCACCGTCGCGGTCGGGTCCGAAAGCCCGCCGCGGCCCTCACTCGTCGGCGCCGGGCACCACCGGAGCGGAACGGGCGTCACGCAGCGGATCGGCGTTCGCCGCCGCGACGGGGAACGGCGGCGGAGTGCCGCCGAAGGTGGGGCAGAGCGCCTGGTGACTGCACCAGTCGCACAACCTGCTCGGACGAGGTCGGAAATCCTGGCGGGCGGTGGCCTGCTCGATCGCCCGCCACAACGCCACCACCGTGCGCTCGAAGCGGACCAGCTCGTCGGCGTCGGGGGTGTAATCCAACACCTCGGCGTCGCGCAGGTAGAGCAGGCGCAGCACCCGGGGCACCACCCCCCGGGTGCGCCACAGCACCAACGCGTAGAACTTCAGCTGGAACAGCGCCCGCGCCTCGAACGCCTCCCGGGGCGCGCCGCCGGTCTTGTAGTCGACCACCCGCAGCGCGCCGTCCGGGGCGACGTCGAGCCGGTCGAGATAGCCCCGGATCAGCAGCTCCTCGTCGACGACCGCCGAGATCAGGCTCTCCCGTTCGGCCGGCTCCAGCCGGGTCGGGTCCTCCACGGCGAAGTAGCCCTCCAGCAGCCCCGCCGCGGAGCGCAGGAACTCCACCGGAGCGGCCGGCTCGGCGCCGTCGAAGATCCCGGCCAGCTCCGGCTGCTCGGTGACCAGCCGGTCCCACTGGGGGGCCACCAGGTCGCCGGCCGCGGCCGGCGTGCGGGCCTGCGCGGGCAGGTCGAACAGCCGCTCCAGCACCGCGTGCACCAGCGTGCCCCGGGCCTGCTCGACTGTCGTCCGCTCCGGCAGCCGGTCGATGCTGCGGAACCGGTAGAGCAGCGGGCAGGTCTTGAAATCCGCCGCCCGCGACGGGGACAGCGAGGCCCGCACCGTCGGCGGTGTCTGCGCCGGGGAGGAGGACTGGGGGGTGGTGACCGGTTCCGCCGTCATGTCCGCAAAGGTTAGGGCACCGGTGTGACACCGCCCGCCGCCCGCCCCACGCCGGGCCGGTCCGTAGCATCGGTGCGATGGAGCAGACATCCCGGCCGCCGCGTCGGTCCGACCGGCGACCCGGTCTGAGCGTGGGCCGGGTGCTCGGGGTGCCGCTGCACCTCAACGCCTCGATGCTCCTGCTCGCCGTGCTGGTCGCCGTGCTCTACGCCGAGTTCGCCCGCCGGCAACTGGACCTGCCGCAGGTCAGTGGCTATCTGATCGGCTTCGGGTTCGTGGTGTCACTGCTCGGCTCGGTGCTGCTGCACGAGCTGGGTCACGCGCTCACCGCCCGCCGCTACGGCATCGGTGTGCGCGGAATCACCCTGGAACTGCTCGGCGGGTACACCGAGATGGACCGGGACGCCCCGACACCCAAGGTCGACCTGCTGGTGTCGCTGGCCGGCCCGGCGGTCTCCGCGGTGCTCGGCGTCCTCGCGGTCGCCGCCACCCTGGCCCTGCCCCCGGGCACCGTGGCCCACCAGCTCGCCTTCCAGCTCGCCCTGAGCAACGTCATCGTCGCGCTGTTCAACATCCTCCCCGGGCTGCCGCTGGACGGCGGGCGTGCCCTGCGCGCCGCCGTGTGGGGCCTGACCCGCGACCGGCACCGCGGCACCGAGGTCGCCGGCTGGGCGGGCCGCGTCGTCGCCGTCGGCACCGCCGCCCTGGTCGGACTGCTGACCCTGACCGACTTTCTGGCGCCGGTGGCGCTGCCGCTGATGCTGCTGGTCGCCGTCACGCTCTGGCGCGGCGCCGGGCAGTCGATCCGCGCCGCGCGGGTCAGCCGGCGGTTCCCGCTTATCGACCTGTCCCGACTGGCGCGGCCGATCTGGCCGGTGCCCACCGGCACGCCGCTGTCCGAGGCCCAGCGCCGCCGCGCCGAGGGCGGGCAGCCCACCGCCGCGCTGCTGGTCACCGACTCCACCGGCCACCCCGTGGCGCTGGTCGACCCGGCCGCCGCCGCGGCCGTCCCCGCCGAGCGCCGCCCCTGGCTGCCGGTGGACGCCGTCGCCCGCGCACTGGCCGGGCTCCCCACCCTCCCGGTCGGGCTGGACGGCGAACGGGTGATGGAGGCCGTGCAGACCCACCCGGGCGCGCAGTACGTGGTGACGTCAGGCGAAGATGTCGTCGGCATTCTGCACATCGGGGACCTGGCACAGCTCCTCGAACCCAACCGGAAGATGACATCGTGACCGCAACTCCCTCCACCGTCGCCGCCGACCCCGCCAGCCCGGCGCTGACACCCGTGCACCGTGGCCCGTTCCGGCCCGGCGACCGGGTGCAGCTGACCGACCCCAAGGGGCGGATGCACACCGTGACGCTGGAGCCCGGCAAGGAGTTCCACACCCACCGCGGCATCCTGGCCCACGACGCGCTGATCGGGCTGCCCGACGGCAGCGTGGTGACCACCTCCGGCGGCGGCACCGCCTTCCTGGCGCTGCGCCCGCTGCTCTCGGACTACGTGCTGTCCATGCCGCGCGGCGCCCAGGTGATCTACCCGAAGGACTCGGCGCAGATCGTCGCGATGGGCGACATCTTCCCCGGCGCGAAGGTCCTCGAGGCCGGCGCCGGCTCCGGCGCGCTCAGCTGCTCGCTGCTGCGCGCGGTCGGCACCGAGGGGGAGTTGCACTCGTTCGAGCTGCGCGACGACTTCGCCCAGATCGCCAAGCGCAACGTCGAGGCGTTCTTCAACGGGCCGCACCCCTCCTGGCACCTGCACGTCGGCGACGTCGCACAGTGCCAGGAGACCGGCTTCGACCGGATCATCCTGGACATGCTCACCCCCTGGGAGACCCTCGACATGGTCGAGCGGGCGCTGGTGCCCGGCGGCGTGTTCATCGGCTACGTGGCCACCACGCCCCAGCTCTCCGAACTCGTCGAGGCGCTGCGTGAGCGCGGTGGCTGGACCGAGCCCCGTGCCTGGGAGTCGCTGGTGCGCGACTGGCACGCCGAGGGCCTCGCCGTCCGCCCCGACCACCGGATGATCGCGCACACCGCGTTCCTGGTCTCCGCGCGCAAGCTCGCCCCGGGCGTCACCGCGCCGCCGCGCCGCCGCAAGCCCAGCAAGGGCACCGAGGCGTACGCCCAGCGCCGGCAGGACCTGCGCGAGGCCGAGGCGGCCCGGCAGGCGGCCGCTGTCCGGGCCGCCGGCGCGCAGCCCGACGCGACGGGGGAGATGGACAGGCCGTGACCATCGGCGAGCGGGGGGAGGCGGCGGCATGAGCCGACCGGGTTACGGCGGCGGCGACCTGCCCGCCGTGTTTCCGGACTGGTCGCCCTACCAGGACCTGGAGTCGGCGGCGCGGGCCTATCTGCGCGACCCGGACGTCGCCCTGGAGGCGCTCGGCGGGGTGCTGCGCGGCGCCTCGGTGCTCGGCTTCACCCTGGAACGCTTCGTCAACGAGGTCAACGGCGTGTGGCAGGAGGTCGTCGTCTGCGACGGCAGCCGGCTGATCCTCTGGCACGGCGAGGACGTGCCGCCGGGGGAGGGGCCGCCGGGATCGATGACGTCGTCCCTGCGGGTCGTGCCGGTCTCCACGGTCACCGAGGTGGGCTGCCGGCGGCGGCTCAACCGCTCGGACAGCGGCGAGATCCGAGTCGACAGCATCGACGTCTACCTGCTGCTCACCTCGTTGGACGAGGCCCCGCCGAGCGAGGAGATGGCGGGTACGCCCCGCCACGACGCGCTGCGCTTCGGCAAGACCCTCGACGACGGCGGCGCCGGGCAGATCGCCCGGTTGGAGGAGTTCGCCCGGCTGGTGGCGTCGGTGGTCGGCCGCCCGATGCTCTGAGCCGCCCCGGGTCGAGGCGGGGGGCGCCGGCCCCCCCGCCGCCCGCGCCCCGCGCACGCGGACGCCGGGGGCGG
>NZ_JBFAPG010000360.1:0-6607 GCF_040675595.1 Micromonospora sp. NPDC049580 | reverse complement strand
CCGGGCGTCTACGCCAGCGCGCCGGTCGCGTCAGCGCTGGGCGGCGCCGGTCGTCGGCAACCCCGCTGACGGCGCGCTGGAGCCTCCCCGGTCAGGGCCGCAGGTTGACGATCCAGCCGTACAGGCCGCAGACCCAGACGGCGAGCGGCACCAGCGCGATGATCAGCATGATCTCGACGATGTCGAGCAACCGGCCCCACACCGGCGAGATGCGCTTGCCGGCGACGGTCAGGCCGTAGATCAGGCTGACCACGGCAGCCACCAGCAGGCCACCGAGGATCAGGCCGAGCCGGACCGGAAGCGATCCACCGGCGAAGGTCGCCGCGGCGGCCAGGCCCAGTCCGACGGTGCCGGCGAGCAGCACCGGAACGCGCTGGGCCCGACCCAGGAGCGGACGCGCCCGCAGCAACGACAGCAGGGCCAGCACCAGGCAGAGCAGCACCGCCGGCAGGCGGCCGTCCAGGGCCAGCACGAGCTGCGCGCCGAGCACCAGCAGCGAGACCATCCACAGCAGACCGGTGAGGAACTGGTCGGCCCGGTCGCTCCGCTCGAGCACCTGCCGCCCGTCGACCGACTCGCTGTCGGTCTTCAGGTCGTCCGGGCCGGTCGGGATCGACGGCACCGGCAGCCGGGCCAGCCGGTAGGCCACCATCGGCAGCGCCGGCACCACGCCGAACGCCACCGCCGCCACCACCGCGGCCCCGGCCGCGGCGTCGATGCGGAGGGCCAGGCAGAGCAGCGCGCCCAGACCCGTCCCCGCGCCCACCCCGATCGCGGCGAAGAAGAGGGGGTACCGGTCACCGACGGCCAGCACGGCCACCGCCCCGGCGACCACCACGGCGGTGGCCGCGAGCAGGACGTGCGGACTGGCCAGCTCGGTCAGCTTCCGGTCACCGGCGAGCAGCAGCAGGCCACCGGTGCCCGCGTGCACCAGCCCGACCATCGCCAGCACCGAGCCCGTCCCGCTGTCACCCGCGGCCCGGGCGAGCACCGCCGCGCCGACCAGCAGCGCCACCGCGACCAGCAGGGCGGCCAGCGTGCCGGGCAGGTGGGGAGGGCCGGTGAACAGGGCGGCCAGGGCGCCGCCGCCGAACGCCGCGGCGGCGAACAGCACCGCGAACGATCGGGTCGCCCCGACCTGCCAGGAGCCCGGCCGCCGGGTGGTCGCGGTGGCGACCGCGTCCACCACGTCGTCGAATACGACCTCCGGCGCGGAGGCGGACCGGGGCTTGAAGTACAACACCTCGCCGTCGCGGACACCGAGCTGCGCGGCGGTACGACCACCCTCCAGAGGTGCGCCACCCAGGCGGGACAGCGCCCAGCCGCCGTGCCGCACCCCGTCGTCGGCCAGGTCCTCCCCGGCGTAGCGCAGCAGGGTGGGCAGAAGGTCCGCCATCGGCACGTCCGACGGCAGGGCCAGATCAATCCGGGTACGGGGGGCCACAATGGTGATCCGGCTCAGACCACCGGTCGCCGTCTTCGTCGCCACAGTGGCCTCCTGGTGTCCATCTACGATCGGCGGGCCGGGGTCCCGCGGTGCGGGTGCACCGCGCCCACGGGAGATTACCTACGATGACGGGCACGTACAGTGCCCACCCGCGGGCTTCGGGCCGCGCCGGCACGACAGCAGGGCCGCTTCTGGGGAGGAGACAGCCGTGAGCACGGTCGTGTTCCGCCGACCTCCGCGCCAGCCGGGGCCGGCCTTGCCGCGCGGTGAGGTGCTGCTGGAGTCCCCGCCCGAGCTGCCCGAGCCGACGCCCCGCGGGATGGGGCAGCTGCTCATGATCCTGCCGATGGTCTGCGGTGTCGGTGCGATGGCGTTCCTCTACGCCGGCCGGGGCGGCGGCATGATGACGTACGTCGCGGGTGGCCTGTTCGGCGTCTCGATGCTCGGCATGGCCATCGGCTCGCTCAGCAACGGTGGCAACGACAAGGCCGAGCTGAACGCGGACCGCCGCGACTACATGCGTTACCTGGCACAGATGCGCAAGCGCACCCGGCGGGCGGCGGCCCAGCAGCGGGACGCGATGAACTGGCGGCACCCGGAGCCCGACGCGCTCTGGTCGATCGCGGCGTCCCGCCGGCTGTGGGAGCGGCGGATCACCGAGCCCGACTTCGGTGAGACCAGGATCGCGCTCGGCCCGCAGCGGCTGGCCGTGGAAATCGTCCCCCCGGAGACCAAGCCGGTCGAGGACCTGGAGCCGATGAGCGCCATCGCGCTGCGTCGGTTCGTCCGCGCACACTCCACTGTGCCCGGCCTGCCGACCGCGCTGTCGGTGCGCGCGTTCAGCCGGGTGGTGCTGCGCGGCGACCGGGAGCCCGTGCTCGATCTGACCCGGGCGGCCCTGGGCCAACTGGCGACGTTCCACGCCCCGGACGACCTGGTCGTCGCCGTGGTCGCCGCGCCCGACCGGCAGTTGGCCTGGAACTGGGTGAAGTGGCTTCCCCACGCCCACCACAGCGGCCGGACGGACGCGGCCGGCGCGCGCCGGCTGGTCTTCGCCAGCCTGGCCGAGGCCGAGGCGTCTCTCGCGGCCGAGCTGGCCGGGCGACCCCGGTTCGCCGCCGAGGCCAAGCCGCTGACCACCGCGCCACACGTGGTCGTGGTGGTCGACGGTGGCGAGATCTCCCCGACCTGCCAGCTGGTGGGCCAGGGGCTGCTCGGCGTCACTCTGATCGACCTCTCCGGGACGGTGCCGCGCGACGTCGGCCGCTGGCTGCTCTGCCTGGACGTGGGCGACGGCACCACCCTCGACCTGATCCGGGGCAGCTCGTCGTCGCGGCTCGGACGACCCGACCGGCTCACCGCCGAGGCCGCCGAGGGGCTGGCCCGGCAGATCGCGCCGTACCGGCTGTCGCAGCAGCAGACCAGCAACGAGGAGCCGCTGGCCCGCAGCACGGAGCTGCCCGACCTGCTCGGCGTCGGTGACGCCGCCGCCGTGGACGTGCACCAGACCTGGCGGCCGCGCGGTCACCGGGACCGGCTGCGCATCCCGCTCGGCGTCGGCCCGGACGGCAACGTCGTCGAACTCGACTTCAAGGAGTCGGCGCACGAGGGTATGGGCCCACACGGCCTGGTCATCGGCGCGACCGGCTCGGGCAAGAGCGAGCTGCTCCGTACGGTGGTGGCCGCCCTGGCGGTGACCCACTCGTCGGAGGAGCTGAACTTCGTCCTGGTGGACTTCAAGGGCGGCGCCACGTTCGCCTCGTTGGAGGCGTTGCCGCACACCAGCGCGGTGATCACCAACCTGGCCGACGAGCTGCCGTTGGTCGACCGGATGCGCGACGCGCTGGCCGGTGAGATGGTGCGCCGGCAGGAGCTGCTGCGCGCGGCGGGCAACTACGTGTCCCGGTTCGAGTACGAGAAGGCCCGGGCGGCCGGTGAGCCGTTGGCGCCGATGCCGAGCTTGTTGATCATTTGTGACGAGTTCAGCGAGTTGCTGGCCGCGAAGCCGGACTTCATCGACCTGTTCGTGATGATCGGCCGGCTGGGTCGGTCGCTCGGTGTGCACCTGTTGCTGGCCTCGCAGCGCCTGGAGGAGGGCAAGCTGCGCGGTCTGGACACCCACCTGTCGTACCGGATCGGTCTGCGCACCTTCTCGGCGGTGGAGAGCCGGATCGTGCTCGGCGTGCCGGACGCCTACGAGCTGCCGAACGCGCCCGGGCACGGCTACCTCAAGACGGACACCAGCACCATGCTGCGGTTCCGGGCCGCGTACGTCTCGGGGCCGTACCGGGCGCCCGGCCAGCAGGCCTCCGCGTCGCAGGCCCTGGTGCAGCGCCGGATCGTGCCGTACGGCGTCAGCTTCATTCCGGCGCAGGCCACGCAGGTGTCGGTGGACGCCATGCCGGAGCCGGAGCAGCCGGCCGACGGCAAGGCCGTCGCGATGCTGGACGTCCTGATCGACCAGCTCAAGGGTCGGGGCCGCCCCGCGCACCAGGTGTGGCTGCCGCCGCTGGCGGAACCGCCGGGCCTGGGCGAGCTGCTCGGTCCGCTGGCCGTCGACCCGACCTACGGGTTGTGCACGGCGTCCTGGCCGGGCCGGGGTCGCCTCACCGTGCCGGTGGGCGTGGTGGACCGCCCGTACGAGCAGCGCCGCGACCCGATGATGGTCGAGCTGGCCGGAGCGGGCGGCAACGTCGTCATCGTCGGCGGTTCGCTCAGCGGCAAGAGCACCATGCTGCGGTCGCTGCTGGCCTCGCTGGCGCTCACCCACACGCCGCGCGAGGTGCAGTTCTTCTGCCTGGACTTCGGCGGTGGCGCGCTGCGCAGCCTGGAGCGCCTGCCGCACATGGCCGGGGTGGCCGGCCGGCGCGACGTCGAGGCGGTGCGGCGCACGGTGGCCGAGGTGGTCGCGGTGCTGGACGAGCGGGAGATGCGCTTCGCCCAGTACGGCATCGACTCGGTGGCGAGCTACCGCCGTCGCCGGGCGGCCGGCGAGTTCGCCGACGACCCGTTCGGCGACGTGTTCCTGGTGGTG
The DNA here is from genome assembly GCF_040675595.1 of Micromonospora sp. NPDC049580. Taxonomy (NCBI): domain Bacteria; kingdom Bacillati; phylum Actinomycetota; class Actinomycetes; order Micromonosporales; family Micromonosporaceae; genus Micromonospora; species Micromonospora sp. NPDC049580. Next base: position 2,126 of record NZ_JBFAPG010000360.1, on the reverse strand, counting down.
GACGGCTGGAACACCCTGCGCCAGGATTACGAGGAGCTGGAGCAGACCATCACGACGCTCGCCAACCGGGGTCTCGGCTTCGGGGTGCACGTGGTGCTCACTGCGGTGCGCTGGGCGGAGATCCGGATCAACATGCGCGATCTGCTCGGCACCAAGCTGGAGTTGCGCCTGGGCGACGCGGCGGAGTCCGAGATCGACAGGCGCTCGGCGATGAACGTGCCGGAGAAGTCGCCCGGTCGCGGCCTGACCCGGGACAAGCTGCACTTCCTCACCGCGATCTCGCGGATCGACGGTCGGCGCGACATCGAGGATCTGAGCGAGGCGTCGGTCGCGCTCGCCGGGCACGTGGCGGCGAACTGGCCGGGGCGTCCGGCGCCGAAGGTGCGGCTGCTGCCGCGCCGGCTGCCGGTGTCCGAGCTGGCCCGGATCATCGACCGGTCGGCCCCCGGTCTGCCGATCGGCGTCAACGAGTCGGCGCTCGCGCCGGTCTACCTGGACCTGGCCAACGAGCCGCACCTGACCGTCTTCGGCGACGCCGAGTGCGGCAAGACCAACCTGCTGCGGCTGATCGCCCGGGGCATCACCGAGCGGTACACGCCGGCCCAGGCGCGGCTGGTGATCGCCGACTACCGGCGTGGGCTGCTCGGCGCGGTGGAGGGCGATCACCTGCTCGACTACGCGCCGTCCAACCAGGCGTTCGCGCAGGGGCTCGGCTCGATCCGCAGCGCGCTGTCCAACCGGCTGCCCGGCCCGGACGTGACCACCGCCCAACTGCGGGACCGCAGCTGGTGGAAGGGCCCGGACCTCTACATCCTGGTGGACGACTACGACCTGGTGGCCTCCGGTGGCAGCAACCCGCTGAGTGCCCTGCACGAGCTGCTGCCGCAGGCCCGTGACATCGGTCTGCACCTGATCGTCACGCGTCGGGTCGGCGGGGTGTCCCGGGCGCTCTACGAGCCCGTGCTGCAACGGCTCCGCGAGCTGGACTCGCCCGGCCTGCTGATGTCCGGCAACCGGGAGGAGGGCACCGTCTTCGGCACGCTGCGTCCGAGCCCGCAGCCACCCGGCCGGGGCACGCTCGTCCGCCGACGCGACGGCCAGCAGTTGATCCAGACCGCCTGGTCCGAGCCAGCCTGACCGAGCCGTCACGGGGCTCGCTGAGCCGGCGGTCCGGAATCGGCGGGTGACCATGCGTGGTCGCGGGGCCGTTCGGGTCGGATTCCCGTCCGAACGGGCCGCACAAACGACGCGATTCACCGCCATCCATGGAACGCGGCCGGTCAGGGCTGCGATGGCTGGACAGATTCCGCTACGGTCTCAGGTGGAGTGTCCGTCGGTGGGGTGTTGCTGCCTTGCCGCGGGGGAGGGGCGCGGCAAAGCCGCCGCCACAACATGACGGAAGGGTGTGAAGCATGGCGTTCGAGGTCGAAGCTGCGACTCTGCATACCGCCGCGAGTGACGTGCGGTCCACGCGCAGCGAGGTCGACGGCGAGCTGAAGAAGCTGTGGAACGTAGTCGACGACCTGGCCATGGCGTGGAAGGGTCAGGCGTCCACGGGGTTCCAGTCGCTCATGGCTCGCTGGAACGAGGACACGGTGGGCCTGCTGACCGCGATGGACAACATCGCGGACCTGCTCGACAAGTCGGGTACGACGCACCAGGTCAACGACGAGGAGCAGCAGCAGATGCTGGACAAGTTCCACTCTGCGCTCAACCCGTGATCCGTAGCCAGCAGAGGAGGAAGTCGTGACGATCAAGGTTGACTACGCGGTCCTCGAGAGCAGCAACCAGCAGATGCAGGCCATCTCGAAGACCATCGACGAGAAGCTGGACACGCTGCGGTCGATGCTGTCCAAGCTGCAGTGGGAGGGCGAGGACCGCACCGCCTACGAGCAGCACCAGGCGAAGTGGGACTCGTCGGTCCGGGACATCAACCGGATCCTGAACGAGATCGGTGGTGCCGTCGGCATCGCCCGCGAGAACTACGTCTCCACCGAGATGAGCAACTCCAAGGTGTGGGGCTGACACAATTCGACGGCCCGCTGGTTGGCGAACCAGAGCAGGGTGCGCCGGTCGTCGCAGAGGGCGTACGAGATCTCCCGGTGCGACGCCTCGGCCCAGACCGG
>NZ_JBFAPG010000359.1:0-6664 GCF_040675595.1 Micromonospora sp. NPDC049580 | reverse complement strand
CGACCCCCTCCCAGATCCACGTCGTCGGCTCGCCGGGGCGATGCCCGGCGGCTGCCAACGCCTCGGCGAGGCGGTCGCGGCCGAAGTCCACCGGCACGAACGTCGGCGCGGTGCCGGGCAGGCCCTCGGCGCGTTCGCGTTTGTCGCGCTGACTGCTGGGGTGGTCGACCTCGAAGACCGTCTTGTCGGCGAGTTCCGCCATCCGCCAGGCCCGACCGTCCAGCCCGGCCCCCAGGATCACCACCTGCGAGCTGCGATGGTCACGTACGGCGTCGTCGATCGCCACCGTGCGGGGCACCATCATCTCGGCGCAGGCCCGTACGGTCTCGTAGTCGACCCGTTGCCGCCACGGCTTGGGCGCGGAAGCAGCGCGTACCCAATCGACGGGCTCCCGTTCGTCGGCGCGGAGCAGGCGCATGGCCGTCGGGTCCGCGAAGCGGCCGGGAGCGATCAGGCCGTCCGCCGCCGCGCGGCCCTGGCAGACGAGCACCGCCGTACGGCTCGCGGATTGCGTCGTCGGCATAGCTCGCGCTCCTGTCCGTGTCGCGGCATCGGCTCTGGGTGCCGACGCTACCGTCGCGCGGAGCCGGTCGGCCCGTTGGTCTGGTCGGTCTGCACGACCATCACTTGACCGCACCGGATAGCCTTCGCGGCTATGGGCGCGATCAAACCGTGGCACCTCGCGGTCCTCAGCATCTGTTGTCTGCTGCCGACGGTGGTGGCGATCGCCGGTGGAGTCTGGGCCGTACGCCGCAACCGCACCCGGCGCTGAGTCGAGGCGACACGCATGACCAACGCGGACGAGCACGGTCACCCCGAACCGCCCGTCGCGGGCGACGAGACCGCCACACTGCTGGGCTCCCTGGACCGCCAGCGCGCCACCCTGGCCTGGAAGACCGGTGGTCTCGACGCGGCTGGCCTGCGGGCGACGCTCGGCCCGTCGTCGATCACCCTGGGTGGGCTGCTCAAGCACCTGGCGCTGGTCGAGGACCTCTACTTCTCGCTCAAGCTGGCCGGACGTTCACCCGGGCCACCGTGGGACACCGTCGACTGGGACGCCAACCCCGGCTGGGAGTGGCGCTCCGCCGCCGAGGACACCCCGGAACAGCTCTACACGCTGTGGCGGGAGGCCGTGGCGCGCTCCCGGGCCACGGTCACCGAGTTGCTGGCCGACGGCGGCCCGGAGCAGTTGGCCCGGGGCGAGTGGCCCGACGGTCGGGTGCCGAGCCTGCGCCGGGTCCTGGTCGACCTCATCGAGGAGTACGCGCGGCACGTCGGGCACGCCGACCTGATCCGGGAGTCGGTGGACGGGCTCACCGGCGAGGACCCGCCCCGCTGAACGTGGCCCACTGCGACAGGGCCGTGGGGCACCGCCAGAATGGGCGCGTGCAGGACACCGTCGCCGTCGCGCTGATCACCTCAGTGTCCACGTTGGCCGCCGCGGCCCTGACCGGTCTGGTCGGTGCGCTCAGCACCCGTCGGCAACTCGCCCACCAGCTCACCGTCGCCGGGCAGGAGAGCGCCGACCGATGGGCGACCCGGCGTGACGAGCTGCGGCGCGACGCGTACGTCGGGTTCCTCAGCGCCTGCGACGCGGCGTACCGGCGGCTGGACCGCCGGTGGGTCGAGCCGGGCGTGGACAGGGCCACGCCCGGCTACGACGAGACGTACGCGGCGATGCGCGCCGTGGACGAGGCGTACAACCTGGTGTTGTTGGAAGGCCCGGCGGACGTCGCGGCGGCGGGCCGGTCGGTGCTGGCCAGCCTCACGACGGAGTACGCCGAGCAGCGCCGCCTCGCCGACGAGCCGGGCGACGCGGCAGTGCCGCTTCGCGACCGGCACCGGGAGCGCTGGCTCGCGGCCATCGAGGTACGGACCAACCGGCGCGTCGCGTTCGTCGACGTCGTGCGTTCCGTGTTGGGCCGGGAGGAGTGACGCAGCTGGGTGGGGTATCTCAGCTGGTGAAACCCCCGTCGACGTTGACCACCGCCCCGGTCACGTAGCCCGCCTCGGGGCTGGCCAGGTGCGCGACGGTCGCCGCGATGTCGGCGGGTCATGCAAACGATCATGTCGACGGTTCGTCTTCGAGTCTGGCGGCCATCGGACCACTCGTTCCCAGCGCCGGGTCCGTTTTCCGCCGCCGGCCAGGGAGGCCCTATCCTCGTGACGGAGCGTACGGGGGGAGTGTGAGCGTGGAGCTGGCAGACGTCGACGCGGTGCTGTTCGACATGGACGGCACCCTGGTCGACTCCGACGCCGCCGTCGAGCGGGCGTGGGAGCGCTGGGCGTCCGAGTACGCCGTCGAGCCGGCGGCGGCGCTCGCGATCGCGCACGGCAGGCCCGCCGATCAGACGATCCGCCGGCTCCTTCCCTCGCTCGACGAGGCAGCGGTCGCCGTGGCGGCGGCACGGCAGTTGGCGTTGCAGTACGACGACCTGTCCGACGTGACCGCCACCCCGGGCGCCCTCGAGCTGCTGTCGACGTTGGCCCGGTTGGGGTTGCCCTGGGCGGTGGTGACCAGCGCCGACGTCCGGCTGGCCGAGGCCCGGCTCGGTGCCGCCGGCATCACCGCGCCCGTGCTGGTCACCGTCGAGGACGTGCGCGCGGGCAAGCCGGCCCCGGAGGGCTACCTGCGCGCCGCCGCGCTGCTCGACGTGGCACCGGCGCGCTGCCTGGTCGTCGAGGACGCCGAGGTCGGGTTGCAGGCCGGGCGCGCGGCCGGCGCGATGACCGCCGCGCTCAAGGGACTCGACGGCGACCTGCGGCTGGTCGACCTGACGCAGCTGGCGTACGGGTTCACCGCGGCGCCCACGGCACGCTGACCGGCAGCACCGCGGTAACGGCACCGGCAGCGCGACAGCGCCGACCGGCTGGGTCAGGCGAGCCGCTCGGCCAGCCAGGGGAGCAGGGCGTCGGCCTGCGCCTGCTGGAACGCCCGTACGGTGGGGATGCCGGGCGGCGGCGGACGGCGGGCGCTGTCGGCGAAGAAGCCGGCCAGTCCGGCGTACACCCCGGTGAGCGCGGCCGGATCGACACCGGCGGTGAGCGGCAGCCGGCGCAGCATCGCCTCGGTGTCGTGCCCGCCGTAGAGCCGGACGTTCACCAGCAGCAAGGCGGTGTCCAGCCAGGCCGGCCCCCGGCAGGCCCACGGCCAGTCGACGACTGTCACCGTCCCGGCCGCGTCGAGCAGCAGGTTGTCGGCCCGCACGTCCAGGTGGCAGAGCGTGTCCCCGGTCAGCGCGGCGACGCCCTCGTCGGCGGCGTGCCGCAGGTCATCCAGGTGGGCCCGAACCCACGGATCGAGTCGTGGCGGCGGGTCGGCGGCGATCCGGTGCCAGCCGGCGAAGTCCCCGGCCAGCAGCTCGGCGGCGGCCGGCACGTGCGCGACGGGGTTCGGGGTGAGCGCGCCGGCCATCGCCTCCAGGGCGCCCAGCACGCGGGTCAGCTCGTCCGCCCGCCACGGGGTTGTCGGGTGCCGTCCGTCCACGTCGGAGAAGACCAGTGCCACCCACTCGCCGTCGTCGTGGCAGCCCAGCAGGCGGGGCGTCGGCGCTGTCGGCGGTAGCGCGCCGGCGGTACGGGCCTCGGCGCGGTGCATGACCGGGCTGTCCGGGTTCTGAGCCGGGCTGACCGCCTTCACGAAAGCCCGCCGGCCGGTCGCGGTGCGGACCCGGTCGGCGGTGCCCGGCGAAAAGCCACCCGACTGGGACACCGCCTCGACCACCCGATCACCGATGATGCCCTCCACCGCGGATCGGACCGCCGCCGGCAGATCACCCCAGCCGATCCGCGTCGCTGTCCCCTGCATCTCGCCACGGTGCGCCCGCCCCGCCCCGACGAACAACCCATTTCCCGGGCTCGATGATCATGTGGTTGCCGGGCCTCTTTGGGAAATCGGCCGGGTCGCGGCCCCGTCGCGGGTATCACGGTGGCGGCGTCTACGTGGTTCTGCTGCACTACGCGCTGGATCAGAGATCGAAGGGGAGGCCCCGGTGGAGTTGACATTGACGCCGATGACCGAGCAGGAACTGGCCCGGCTGTGGGAACCGCTGGAGGTGGGATACGCCGACGATCTGGTCGCCCACCGCGGCATGACGCCGGAGGCGGCCCGGGAGCGGTCGGCGCAGCAGCTGCGGGAAGGGCTGCCGGCGGGCGCGGCCACCGAGGGGGTTCTGCTGCGGGTGGCGCGGGCCGACGACACCGAGGTCGGGTGGATCTGGGTGAGCCTGCCCGGGGCGAGTGACGCGGCCGGCCCGACGCGGGCCTGGATTCAGAACATCGAGGTACATCCGGCGCACTGGGGGCGTGGCCACGCGCGGCGAATGATCCAGCTCATCGAGGCCGAACTGGCCGGACTCGGCGTGCCCGAGCTGGGGTTGAACGTCTTCGGAACGAACACCGTGGCGATCGGGCTCTACCGGAGCCTGGGCTTCGAGGTCACCGCGCAGCAGATGGCCAAGCGCATCGATCCGGCGGGCTGAGCCGCCCCGGCCCCGGTTCAGGACTGTTCGCCCGACCAGCGGGAAACCGCTGCGGACCGCACCCGGGGAGGAGCGACGGATGACGCATGGCGCCGGACTGACCATCGGTGTGCTCGGCTCGTACGGTGGCCGGAACCTCGGCGATGAGGCGATCCTCACCGGTCTCCTCATCGATCTACGCATGCAGGAACCGAACGCCCGGATCATCGTCTTCTCCCGCAACCCGGAACACACCCGTGCCGCCCACCCGGACGTCGAGGCGGTGCCCTGGGAAGGCGTCAGCCGTACCGACTCGGCGTTGGTGCTGGCTCAACTCGACCTGCTCATCCTCGGTGGCGGCGGGATCCTCTACGACCGGGAGGCCCGCCGCTACCTGCGGGTCGTGCGGGTCGCCCAGGAACGGGGCCTGCCCCTCATCACGTACGCGGTGGGGGTCGGGCCGCTCAGCGACGCGGTCGACACCGGCATGGTCCGGGAGACGCTCGCCAGCGCGACCCAGGTGACCGTCCGCGACCAGGAGTCCCGGATGGTCCTGGAAGAGGCGGGACTGCTCAACCCGATCACGGTCACCGCCGACCCGGCGTTTCTGTTGCAGCCGGCCGACTTTCCGGTGCACCTGCTCAGCGAGGAGGGGGTGCCGGCCGGTAAGAGGCTGGTCGGGATCAGCGTGCGGGAGCCGGGACGGGCCGCCGAACGCCTCGACGTCGACGGCTACCACCGGCTGCTGGCCCAGATCGGTGACTTCCTGGTGCACCGCATCGACGCGTACGTGCTGTTCGTGCCGATGGAACGCGACGACATCCGGCACTCGCACGGGGTGTTGTCGCACATGGTCGCCGCCGAGCGGGGGCGGATCCTGCACGGCACCTACTCACCGGAGCAGGTGCTCGGGCTGATGCGCCACTTCGACCTGGCCGTCGGCATGCGTCTGCACTTCCTGATCTTCGCGGCGATGGTGGGCACGCCGTTCCTGCCGCTGCCGTACGCCGGCAAGGTCTTCGACCTGGCCCAGCGGCTCGGTGTGCCGGCGCTGCGGGGCGTGGAGCGGGAGGTGGAGGGGCCGCTGCTGGCCGAGGTCGACCGACTCTGGGACGAACGCGAGAAACGCGCCGAGGCCACGGCCCGTCGGGTCGCGGAGGTCTGCGAGCAGGCGCGGGGCACCTCGGAGGTCACCCGTGGCGTGTTGGACAGGCTGCGCGCTCAGGCCCTCACCCGAGTCTGACCCGCGTCACACCGCCGGACCGGTCCACCGGTAGCGCCACTCGCGGCCCTCCTCGCGGGCGGACTCCAACTCGTAGATCTGCGCCTCCGCCAGCCCACCGGACCCGATGTGGTGGTGGGTGAGCGGCGGCCGGCCGTTGGTGTCCAGTTCGACGGTCACGGTCTGCCCGTCCGCCGCGCCGCCGACGAGGAGGATCTGCACGGATGAAGCCATGCGCCCATCCTGCCCGTCACGAGGGCGCCTCGCAGCGGGATACGGGGCAGCGCGAGGGGCCCGACGTGGTTACGGTCGGCGGATGACGGAGCAGACCATCGATCCGACGCTCGGCCCGGTGCTCGCCCGCGTCGGCGACGAGCGCGCCGTGCTGGACTCGTTCCTCGACTTCCACCGTGGCGTGGTGCTGCGCAAGCTGCGCGGCCTGTCCGACACCGAGGCGGCCCGCCGGCTGGTGCCCTCCGCGACCACGCTCGCCGGGCTGGTCAAGCACCTGACGCTTGTCGAGCGGAACTGGTTTCCGGTGCTGCTGGCACCCGAGCCGGGCGACGTCTACCTGAACTCGGAAGAGGACGCGATCGCGAGCTTCACCCTCGATGAGCACGACACGGTCGACGGGCTCGTCGAGGCGTACGAGCAAGCCTGCGCCCGGTCCCGGGCGGTCGCCGCGCGCTTCGACCTCGACCACGTGGTGCCGCATCCGCAGCTCGGTGAGGTGTCGGTGCGCTGGATCCTGGTCCACCTGATCGAGGAGACCGCCCGGCACGCCGGCCACGCCGACATCCTGCGCGAACTGACCGACGGGTCGACCGGCGCGCTCTGAGCCCGGCCGCCCGTCGTCATCCGGCGGGTAACAGGCCCGGCGGATACTCCATGCCGTCGTGGGCGCAGGCCGCCGCGGCGACCCGTGCCGCGTACCGGGCCGCCTCGGGCAGGGGCTCGCCCCGCAGCCGCCCGGCGATCAGCC
>NZ_JBFAPG010000358.1:0-6676 GCF_040675595.1 Micromonospora sp. NPDC049580 | reverse complement strand
GGCGGATACGACGATGCGCCCCCGCCGGGGGGCCAGGGCGCATCGTTTCGAGGTGGTGGAGGTGCCGGGAATCGAACCCGGGTCCTTCGCCGGTTTGTCAGGGCTTCTCCGAGCGCAGCTCGCTGTGCCTCTACTCGGCCCCACCGCTCACGCGAGCAAGTTGGTGTGACGGGCCCAGTCGCTGATTGATCTCGCCGCACGGACCCCGCGACCGGGTCCGATTGGCCAGCCTTCTAGCTGATGCCGGCTACTGGGACGAAGGCGTTCCCAGGCCGACAGACTTAGCTACTCGCCTCAGGCGGCGAGAGCGAAGTCAGCGCGATTGTTCTTGGCGCTTATAAGTTTCCGACGACCGATTCTCGAGACGACGTCGGCTTCCTCGGCTCGCTTCCCCTGTCGCTGCGTACGAAGTCGAAACCAGTCACCCCCTCGACAGGCCGCCTTTGCGGCGGCACTGACAAGACTAACGCCTGCCGCAACGGGTTTCATCCCGAGCCCCGGGTCGGCGCGCCGACCCGGGCAAAAGGGATGAATCAGTCGTCCATTCCCTTGCCACGTCGACCGGACACCCGGGCGATCTCCCGGTCCGCGTCGCGCTTGGCGAGGTCCTGGCGCTTGTCGTACGACTTCTTGCCCTTGGCCAGGGCGATCTCGACCTTGGCCCAGCCGTCGGAGAAGTAGACCTGCAACGGGACGATGGTCAGACCACCCTCGCGGGTCTTGCCGACGAGCTTGTCGATCTCGCCCCGGTTGAGCAGCAGCTTGCGCGTACGCCGGGGCTCGTGGTTGGTCCAGGTGCCCTGGGTGTACTCCGGGATGTGCATCGCGTGCAGGTACAACTCGCCGTCGCGCTCCTGGGCGAACGCGTCGACCAGCGACGCCCGCCCGGCCCGCAGCGACTTGACCTCGGTGCCGGTCAGCGCCATGCCCGCCTCGTACGTGTCGAGGATCGCGTAGTCGTGGCGGGCCTTCTTGTTGGAGGCGACCACCTTGCGCCCCTTTTCCCGTGGCATCGGCGCCACCCCCTCTCCCGGAAACGTCCGTCGCCGGGCTCACCCCGGCCGGACAACCGATCATGCTACCCGAATGACAAGGACCCTCCCGCGCCGTTTATTCCGGCCGCGGGAGGGTCCCCGAGTGACGACGGGACGACCCGTACGCTGCCTAGACCCGCAGGTAGAAGCGCAGGGTGATCCAGGCGGTGGCGGCGCTGACGAGGCCACCGACGCCGGCCATCAGCGGGAAGATGAACAGGATGTCACCCCAGCTGATCGGCGACAGCAGGCCCTGCAACGCCTTGAGCGACCCGTCGAAGAGCAGATACTTCGCCGCGACCAGGGCCACCAGGCCGAGCAGTGAGCCGATCAGGCCGGCCACCACGGCCTCCAGCACGAACGGCGCCTGGATGAACCAGTTGGACGCGCCGACCAGCTTCATGACCGCCACCTCACGCCGCTTGCTGTACGCGGCGACCTGGATGGTGTTGGCCACCAGGAGCAGTGCGGCGATGGCCATCACGATCGCGGCGGCCAGGGCGATGTTCTGGATCGCGGTGAGGACGTCGAAGATCTTGTCCAGCAGTCGACTCTGGTCGACGATCTCGTCGACACCCTCGGTGTCCTTGTACTGGTCGTAGATGTTCTTGTACTGCTCCGGGTTGTTCAGCTTGAGCCGGAACGACTCCGGCAGCTGGTCCGGCTTGACCGCGTTCACCAGGTCCGGCGCGTCCTGGTACATCTCCTGGAACTTCTTGTACGCCTCGTCCTTGTTGACGTAGATGACGTCCTTGACCAGGGGGTCGGCCTTCAGCTTGGCGTCCAGGTCGGTGCGCTGCTGCTCGCTCACCTCCTGACTCAGGAAGATCGAGACCTCGATGTTCTTGTAGTAGAGGTCCTTCATGTCGTCAACCTGGCGGTACATGAGACCGCTGGCGCCGAGCATGGTCAGCGAGACCGCCATCGTGATGATCATCGCGATGGTCATGGTCACGTTGCGCCACAGTCCGACCAGTACCTCGGACAGGACGTATTTCACGCGCATCGGGATTTCCTCCGGGTCTCCGGCATGAGGTGTTCGTCGTCAGGCTGCGAGAGGGGTGGAGCGCCGGCTCACCCGTAGACGCCGCGGGCCTGGTCACGCACGATGCGACCGCTCTCGATCTCGATGACGCGGCGGCGCATCTGGTTCACGATGTTGGAGTCGTGGGTGACCATCACGACGGTCGTGCCGGTGCGGTTGATCCGGTCCAGCAGGCGCATGATCTCGATCGAGGTGTCCGGGTCCAGGTTTCCGGTGGGCTCGTCCGCCAGCAGGATCAGCGGACGGTTCACGAACGCCCGGGCGACGGCGACCCGCTGCTGCTCACCACCGGAGAGCTCGTGCGGATAGCGGTGCTCCTTGCCACCGAGCCCGACCAGCTCCAGCACCTCCGGCACGACCCGGCGGGCAACCGCCTTGGTCTTGCCGATCACCTCAAGGGCGAACGCCACGTTCTCGTACGCGGTGCGGTTCGGCAGCAGCCGGAAGTCCTGGAAGACGCAGCCGATCGAACGCCGGAAGTGGGGTCGCTTCCAGGAGCGCATCGACGTGACGTCCTTGCTGTTGACGAGGACCCGCCCCTTGTTGGGGGTGACCTCGTGCAGCAGCATCTTGATGATTGTGGACTTGCCGGAGCCGGATGGACCGATGAAGAAGACGAACTCGCCCTTCTCGATCGAGACGGACACGTTGTCGAGCGAAGGCCGGGACGCCTTCGGGTACGTCTTCGTCACTTGCTCAAGCTGAATCACGGGTGGTGAGTCTACGCGGTGTAACAACTGAGCCAAGCCCCACGCCCCGCAGAAGCGGCGCGCGTCGTCGAATCAGGCCCTCACCTGGAGATCGACGAAGCGCTCCGCCCGCGAGTCGTCACGCACCGTCGCCGGCGAGCTGCCGCTGCTTACGCCAACGGATGCCGGCCTCGATGAAACCGTCCAACTCGCCGTCGAAGACCGCGCTCGGATTGCCGGTCTCCTGCTCGGTTCGGAGATCCTTCACCATCTGATACGGGTGCAGGACGTAGGAGCGCATCTGGTCGCCCCACGAACCGGCCGCGTTCTCCTTCAGGCCCTCCAGCTTGGCCTGCTCCTCCTGGCGCTTGCGCTCCAGCAGCCGGGCCTGGAGCACCCGCAGCGCGGAGGCCTTGTTCTGCAGCTGGGACTTCTCGTTCTGGCAGGTCACCACGATGCCGGTCGGGATGTGCGTGAGCCGGACCGCCGAGTCGGTGGTGTTGACGCTCTGCCCACCCGGCCCCGAGGAACGGTAGACGTCGACGCGTACCTCGTTCTCCGGGATGTCGATGTGGTCGGTCTGCTCGGTCACCGGCAGCACCTCCACGCCCGCGAAGCTGGTCTGCCGGCGACCCTGGTTGTCGAACGGGCTGATCCGGACCAGCCGGTGGGTGCCCGATTCGACGCTGAGCGTGCCGTACGCGTAGGGCACCTTGACCGCGAAGGTGGCCGACTTCAGGCCCGCCTCCTCGGCGTACGAGGTCTCGTAGACCTCGGTCGGGTAGCCGTGCCGCTCGGCCCAGCGCAGGTACATCCGCAGCAGCATCTCGGCGAAGTCCGCCGCGTCCACGCCGCCGGCGCCGGCCCGGATGGCGACCAGCGCCTCCCGGGAGTCGTACTCGCCGGAGAGCAGGGTGCGGACCTCCATCTCCTGGATGGATTTGGTCAGGCCGGTGATCTCCGTCTCGACCTCGGTCAGCACACCCGGGTCGGACTCGGCCTCGGCCAACTCCAGCAGCACCCGGGCGTCGTCGAGCTGGGAGCGCAGACTGCCCAGCTTGCTGATCTCGCCGTTGACGTACGACAGCTGCGAGGTCACCTGCTGCGCCTTGGCCTGGTCGTCCCACAGATCGGGGGCGGACGCCTCCTGCTCCAGGCGGGCCTTGTCCTCGTGCAGCCGGTCCAGATTGAGGACGGCCTCGATGTTGCGCAGGGTCGCGTCGAGTTCCTTGAGCTGTTCGGCGTAATCGGCAGCGGTCACGACAGACAAGCGTACTGTGCCGGGAGCAGCACAGCTCGTTCCGTGTCGGCGAACCCGCCGGAGATCACCCGACGGGGGCGGACTTCAGCCACGACAGGGCCGCCCGGTGGTAGGCGACGGCGAACTCCAGCGCGCTGGCGTCGTACGTCTCGCCGTCCCGTTTGGCGTTCTTGACCTGTTCGCGTACCTGAGCGAGGGCCTCGGTGTGGTATTCGTTGGCCGAGGCGTACAGGCTCTTGAGCTGGCTGGACGAGTGCAGGTTGCCGAAGGCCATCCGGAGCGCGATCGGGTTGCGGATGGTGTCCCGCCCCGGGTTCTCCGCCAGCCAGCGGGAAAATGTCCGTTTCCCGCTTGCGGTGAGCGCATACGGCTGGCTCATTCGTGGGCCCGGCTTGCCGAGCCGCACGTACCCCCGCTCGGCCAGCACCGGCAACTCGCGGTAGACCTGACTGCGGGTCATCGACCAGTAGGGCGCCAGTCGGCGCTCTGCGGCGGCCATCAACTGGCCGCCTGTCATGGGACCCTCGTGGAGCAGCCCGAGCAGGGCCGCCGCCGTGGGGTTGACTCCGGATTCCGCCATGGCCGTTACGCTGCCACTTTGCGCTGCCGGCGTCCAGGATTTGGCAGTTTGCCACCCGACAGGACTTCCTATGTGCACTGTCGGCGGCAGACTGTCCGTTGAGGACTATCGATGGATTGCGGCCCCTCGGCCGACCGCTGGCGGCGCTGCGCACGCCGCCAGCGGGTCGCCGCAGGTCAGCCCATGTGGGGGTACGTGTGGTCGGTCGGCGGCACGAAGGTCTCCTTGATCGTCCGCGGCGACACCCAGCGAACCAGGTTGAGCCAGGAGCCCGCCTTGTCGTTGGTGCCGCTGGCCCGCGCGCCGCCGAACGGCTGCTGCCCGACCACCGCGCCGGTCGGCTTGTCGTTGATGTAGAAGTTGCCGGCCGCGTAGCGCATGCGCTCGCCGACCGAATCGATCACCCGGCGGTCGGTGGCGAACACCGACCCCGTCAGCGCGTACGGGGCGATCGACTCGGCCTGCGTGACCACCTCGTCGAAGCGCGCGTCGTCGAACACGTGCACGCCCAGGATCGGCCCGAAGTACTCGGTGGTGAACGTCTCGTGGGCGGCGTCGGAGCACTCGAAGAGCGTCGGCCGGACGAAGTATCCGACCGAGTCGTCGGCCGTGCCGCCGGCGAGCACCCGGCAGGTGTCGTCACCGGCGATCAACTCCAGCGCCGCGGTGTGCCGGGCGAACGCCTTGTCGTCGATCACCGCGCCGCCGAAGTTGCTGAAGTCGGTGACGTCGCCGTAGGTCAGCGAGTCGGCGGTGGCGGCCAGGCGGTCCCGCAGGCCACCCTCCCAGAGCGAACGCGGCACGTACGCCCGCGAGGCCGCCGAGCACTTCTGGCCCTGGTACTCGTACGCGCCGCGGATCAGCGCGGTGTGCAGGGCGTCCACGTCGGCGCTGGTGTGCGCGACCACGAAGTCCTTGCCACCGGTCTCGCCCACCAGCCGCGGGTAGCCCCGGTAGCGGGAGATGTTGTCGCCGACGGTCCGCCACAACTGCTGAAAGACCTTGGTCGAACCGGTGAAGTGGATGCCCGCCAGATCCGGGTCGGCGAGCACCACGTCGGAGACCTCCTCGCCCCGACCGGTGACCATGTTGATCACGCCGGGCGGCAGGCCGGCGGCCTCGAAGAGCCGCATGGTGAAGTGCGCGGCGAACTGCTGGGTGGGGCCCGGCTTCCAGATCACCGTGTTGCCCAGCAGCGCCGGCGCCGACGGCAGGTTGCCGGCGATGGCCGTGAAGTTGAACGGGGTGACCGCGTAGACGAAGCCCTCCAGCGGGCGGTGGTCGAAGCGGTTCCAGACCCCCGGTGAGGACGCGGGCTGCTCCTCGAGCAGGCGGCGGGCGAAGTGCACGTTGAACCGGAGGAAATCGATGAACTCGCAGGCGGCGTCGATCTCCGCCTGGATCGCGGTCTTCGACTGGCCGAGCATGGTGGCGGCGTTGAGGGTGTCCCGCCAGGGGCCGGCGAGCAGCTCGGCGGCGCGCAGGAAGATCGCGGCGCGCTCCTCGAACGGCAGCGCCCGCCACATCGGGGCGGCATCCTTGGCTGCCTTGATCGCGGCGCGGGCATCGTCGTGGGTGGCGTGTGCGGTCACGCCGAGCACGTGGGCGTGCTTGTGCGGCTGCACCACGTTGATCGGGTCGCCGGCCGCCATCCGCTGCTCGCCGCCGATGGTCATCGGCAGGTCGATGCGCTCGGCGGCCAGCTCGGTCAGCCGCCGCTGGAGCCGGTCCCGGTCTCCGCTGCCCGGCTCGTAGTTGCGAACCGGCTCGTTGCGCGGCTCGGGTACGGAGAACACGGCATCCATCAAGGCTCCTGGCGATCTCGACAGCGGTGGCGAAACCGGACCCGCGGGCACCGACCGGACGGCCGGACACCGGACGCCGCGCGGGAGGGCCGAGCAGCGGCGGGACCTCCCGCGATTGTTTCACGCGAAGGTGCTGGCACTGCCGCCGCCGTCACCCGATCGCGAAGGACCGACTGGGCCTGCTCCCCTTACCGCTCACGGTGGCGGGGCTGGGGCGACCGTCCCCGGCTCCGGGCGGTCAGGCTTGATCCCTCCGCCGGGG
>NZ_JBFAPG010000357.1:0-6684 GCF_040675595.1 Micromonospora sp. NPDC049580 | reverse complement strand
GCCGACGCCGGTACGGGCGTCGGCGCCGCTCAGGGCAGGGTGTCCAGGTGCGGGGCCACCGTGCGGGCGAAACCGTTGCCGTTGCTGACGTCCCAGTTCACCGACCAGGTCATCGCTCCTCGGATGCCGGGGTAGGTGCGCGGCGGCCGGAAGCTGCCGCAGTTGGTGCCCCGGGCCAGACAGTCCAGCGCGGCGTTGACCACGCTGGGCGCGACGATGCCGCCACCGGCCGCGCCCGGTCCGGCGGGCAGGCCGAGGCCGACCTGGTCGGGGCGCAACCCGGCCTCCAGTTGGATGCAGGCCAGCGCGACGATGAAGTTCACAGTGCCCTGGGCGTACGCGGCGTTCTGGTCGCAGCCGAGCATCGCCCCGGAGTTGTAGAACTGGGTGTTGACGACTGTGAGGATGTCCTTGATGTCGAGCGCCAGCTTGAAGTAGCCGCCGGCCGGGTTCTGCATGTCGATGGTCTGCGGCGCCATCGCGATGATCAGACCCGACCCGACCTTGGCCCGCAGCGCGCGCAGCGCCTGCGCCATGTACGTCGGGTTGAGCCCGTTCTCCAGGTCGATGTCGATCCCGTCGAAGCCGTAGCGGGCGATCAGCGCGGCGGCCGTGTCGGCGAAGACGGTGGCCGAGGCGGCGTCGTTGACCGTGACCCGCCCGGCCTCGCCGCCGACGGAGAGGATGACCCGTTGGCCGCGGCTGTGCAGGGTACGCACATCGGCGGTGAAGTCCGCGTCGGTGTACCCGCCCAGCGCGGCGGCGAGCCCGGGGTCGATGCCGAAGGTGAGCGCGCCGGGCGTCGTGGTCGCCTCGGCGAACGCGGCGGCGACCAGGTCGTACTCGATGGGGACGTCGCGCAGCCGCAGCTCGACGGCGGGGTTGTCGAAGTTGTGCCAGTAGCCGGTGAGCAGGTGCTTCGGCAGCCCGCCGGTGGGCGGTGGGGTCGTCGGGGGTGGGGTCGTCGGGGGTGCGGTGGTCGGTGGCGGGGTGGTCGGCGGCGCCGTGGTCGGCGGAGGCGTGGTCGGCGGAGGCGTGGTCGGTGGGGTGCCGCCGCCGCAGGGCGCCCCGTTCAGCTGGCAGCCGCTCGGCGAGCCGGAGCCGCTGGCCAGGAAGCCGAAGGAGACCGAGGCGCCCGGGGCGATGGTGCCGTTCCAGGACCGGTTGGTGAAGGTGTGCCGCTGCCCGGCGGAGGTGAGCAGAGCGTCCCAGTAGCTGCCCAGGGTGGTGCCGGCCGGCAGGTCGAAGGCGAGGCTCCACCCATTGATGGTCGAGCCTCCGCCGTTGGTGATGGTGTACTTCCCCTCCCAGCCGGAGCCCCACTCGGCGGTCTTGACGAAGCTGGCGGTGGCGCCGGCCGCGAGCGCGGGCAGCGCGACCCAGACCGCGCCGAGCGTCGCGGCGAGCGCGGTGACCAGGGACAGGACAAGGGATCTGGCAGGCTTCATGCGGCCCTCCACGCCCGACCGGGCATCCATGGACGTCAACGTTGCCGCTAATTATTAAGACAGTTAACTGTTTCTGTCCAGGGGTGCCGGGCAACGGGAGGGCCCCGGCGGTCACCAGGGCCCTCCCGGGCCGTCAGCGGTGGGAGTTGTCGGCGGCCGACGGGGCGGCCTGGGGACGGCGCAGCACCGCCTGCTCCAGCGCCGACCAGGCGGTCGTCGTCACCAGGTAGATCACTGCCGCGAGCGGCAGCACCAGCGCCACCAGCACGGTCGTGAACGGCAGCAGGGGCAGCAGCCGGCCGAGCGTGGCGGCGCCCGGCCCCTCGGTGGGCGTACCGGCCACCGTGCCGACCGCCGCCGACGCCCGGCGTGCCCGCCGCGACGACCACCAGGCCAGCATCAGCAGCGCGACAAGCAGGACGACGAAGAGCGGCCCGGCCGCCCCGGTCAACCCGTCGCTCACGTGATGACCCAACGGCACCCCGGCCAGCCGTTCGTCCAGCAGCCCCGTGCCGCCCTCGTCGGTGGCGAACAGCCGGTACAGCACCAGCAGGAACGGCGCCTGGAGCAGCAACGGCAGGCAGCCGGCGACCGGGTTCGCGCCGGCCGAGCGGTACAGCGCGAACACCTCGCGCTGGAGGGTCGCCGGGTCCTCGGCGTACCGCTGCTGGAGATCGCGCACCCGGGGGGCGAGCGCCGCGCGGCGCCGTTCCCCGCGGACCTGCGCGACGGTCAGCGGTGCGATGAGCAACCGGACGGCGATGGTGAGCAGCACGATGGCGACGACGGTCGCCGTGCCATCGGCCAACGGTTCGAGCAGATCGGTGAGCCAGGACAACGCGGTGCCGGCGGCGCCGACAACGTCGTGCAGTGGTGCGAAAGCGAGCATGGGAAACCCCTCGGTCCGATTCCGGTGGGTCCTCCCCCGGCGGTGGCCGCCGGCGCGACGGACCGGTGACGGTGGGATCGGCCGCGCGGCGGTGTGGCGCTACGCGGCGAAGGGGCGTCCGGGTGCGCGGGGGCGAGGTCGTCCGGCGGCGTCCGGGTCGATCTGGCGGGGAACCCGGCGACCTCGGGCGCGGGCGCGTAGCCCGGCCCAGCGTCGTGCGACGCCCGTTGCCCCCGCGTGGGCGGGCACGTGCGCGGCGAGCAGCGCGGCGAACAGGACCAGGGCGGTCAGGGCGGCCCCCGCCAGCAGGTCGGCCGGGCGGTCCGCCAGCATGGTGAGCTGGGCGAACGCGGACATCCACGCGACCCAGAGGAAACCCAGCGGCACCGGCACGGGCTCAGCATAGGACCGGCTGTCACGCCGCCCGGCCGAATCGAGATCGCCCCGACCGGCTGATCCGCGCGGCACCACGCGCCAGTTGTGGCCGACACGCGCGGGCAGCGCGCCGTCCCACGTTTCCGGGCGTTGCCACTGTGGGTAACCAAGCGGCCGACCGACGCGGACGGACCCGCGAGAGGCAGAAACGGACGGTGGTGTCGCGATGACGGGCCAGCTGGCGGAGGCACCCGGCGGGACGACCGCGGGGACCGATGTGCTCACCGTGGGTGTCGAGGAGGAGTTTCTGCTCGTCGACCCGCACACCGGAGCCGCGGTGCCCGCAGTGGACCTGGTGCTGGAGCAGGTGCCGGCGGAACTGCGCGGTCAGGTGGAGCGCGAGTTCCAGACCAGCCAGATCGAGATCGGCAGTCCACCCGGCCTTGAGCTGTCCTCGATCCGGCACTCCCTCGGCGTACTGCGTAAGGCCCTCGCCGACGCGGCCGAGCGGGCCGGCGTACGACTGCTGGCCATCGGCACCGGCCCGGTGGACGGCCCGGTGCCGCCGGTGGTCGACAGGCCCCGCTTCGACCGGATGATCGAACGTTTCCGGCTGCTCGTTCCCGGCCCCGGCAACAACGGCATGCACGTGCACGTGGGCGTCCCCGATCCGGAGACCGGCGTGCAGGTGCTCAACCACGTCCGGCCGTGGCTGCCGATGCTGCACGCCATCACCACCAACTCGCCGTTCGCCGGCGGCGAGGACACCGGCTACGCGAGCTGGCGCTCGGTGGAGTGGGAGCGCTGGCCGTCGGTGGCGCCGACGCCCTGGTTGGAGTCGCACGAGCACTACCAGCGGCTGATCCGTCAGTTGATCTCCAGCGGGGTGATGCTCGACGAGGGGATGCTCTACTGGTACGCCAGGCTGTCGGCGAAGTACCCGACCGTGGAGCTGCGGATCGGCGACGTCTGCCCGACGGTGGACGATGCGGTGCTGGTCGCCGCGCTGGTCCGGGCACTCGTGGCCACCGCCATGGCCGACGTCGAGGCCGGCCGGCCGGCCCTGCGCACGGACCACCACCTGCTGGTCGGCGCGCACTGGAGGGCCGCCCACGACGGCCTGGAGGGCGACGGCGTCGACGTCACCACCGGCGAGCTGCGCCCGGCCTGGGAGCTGCTGGACCGGTTCGTGGAGCGGGTGCGGCCGGCGTTGGAGCAGCACGGCGACTGGGCGGAGGTGTCCGACCTGTTGGGCGGGCTGCGCCGCCACGGCACCGGCGCGGCCCGGCAGCGTGCCGTGTACGCCCGTACCGGACGGCTCGTCGACGTGGTGCAGGACGTGGCGCGACAGACCCGCGGCTGAACACGCCCGTGACAGGATGATCCCGTGGCGCAACGACTGATCGTCATCGGCGGGGATGCCGCCGGCATGTCGGCGGCATCCCAGGCGCGACGCCGCCGCGGTCGTGACGACCTGGAGATCGTGGTCTTCGAGCGCGGTCACTTCACCTCCTACTCGTCGTGCGGCATCCCGTACTGGATCAGCGGGGTGGTGTCCGCCCCGGAGG
Organism: Micromonospora sp. NPDC049580; assembly: GCF_040675595.1. NCBI lineage: Bacteria > Bacillati > Actinomycetota > Actinomycetes > Micromonosporales > Micromonosporaceae > Micromonospora > Micromonospora sp. NPDC049580. The sequence goes on along the minus strand of NZ_JBFAPG010000357.1, from coordinate 2,404 downwards.
AGCTGATCACGCGGACGCCGGAGACGTTCCGCACGCAGTTCGCCATGGACGTGCGGATGCGGCACGAGGTGACGGCCATCGACCTCGAACGGCGCGAGGTGGTCGCCCGGGACCTGGAGGGCGGCGGCGAGGTCCGCGAGCGCTTCGACGACCTGGTGTACGCCGCGGGCGCGGTGCCGGTGCAGCCACCGTGGGCGGACACCGACGCGGGCGGCGTGTTCGGGATGCAGACCCTCGACGACGGTGCGGCCCTGCGCGCCTGGCTGGACGCCGAGCCGCGGCCGCGCCGGGCCGTGGTGATCGGTGGCGGGTACATCGGCGTCGAGATGGCCGAGGCGCTGATCGAGCGCGGCCTCGCGGTGACCCTGATCGAGGCGAGCGAACAGCCCATGGCGACGGTCGACGGCGACATGGCCGAACTCGTCGCCGAGGCCATGCGCGGCCTCGGCGTCACGATCCGCACCAGCCTGCGGGTGACCGGCCTGGAGCAGCGGGACGGCCGGGTGTCCGCCGTGGTCACGGCCGAGGGGCCGATGCCGACCGACGTGGTCGTCCTGGGTCTGGGCGTACGCGCGAACACCGCGCTCGCCACGGCTGCCGGCTTTCCGATCGGGCCGACGGGTGGCATCCGGGTGGACCGCCGGATGCGGGTGCCGGGGCTGCCCGGGGTCTGGGCCGCGGGCGACGCCGTCGAGACGCTGCACCGGGTCAGCGGAATGCCGGTGCACGTGCCGCTGGGCACGCACGCCAACAAGCAGGGCCGGGCGGCCGGCATCAACATCGGCGGCGGGTACGCGACCTTCCCAGGCGTGATCGGCACGGCGGTGACCAAGGTCTGCGACCTGGAGGTGGGTCGCACGGGCCTGCGCGAGTCCGAGGCCGAGGCGGCCGGCTTCGAGTTCGTCTCGGTGGTCGCCGAGTCGACCAACCGGGCCGGCTACTACCCCGGCGCGCGGATGATGACCGTCAAGCTGATCGCCGAGCGACCCAGCGGCCGGCTGCTCGGCGCGCAGATCGTCGGCTGGTCCGAGGCGGCCAAACGGATCGACACGTTGGCCGTGGCACTGTGGAACGGCATGACGGTGGATGACATGACCGCGCTCGACCTCGGCTACGCTCCGCCGTACGCGCCGGTCTGGGATCCGGTGCTGATCGCCGCCCGAAAGGCGGTCGACGCGCTCGCCGCTCTCGACCGCTGACCCGCGCCCGCCGTGGAGGACCACCCCGTGACCCAGACTCCGACCAGGTCGGCCGCCCGCCGACGTCCGACCATGGTCGATGTCGCCCGGCACGCCGGGGTCAGCCTGAAGACGGTCTCCCGGGTGGTCAACGACGAGCCGGTGGGGCAGGAGCTGCTCGGCCGTGTGCTGGCCGCCATCGCCGAGCTGGGTTTCCGGCGCAACGACATCGCGCGCAACCTGCGCTCGCGGCAGCTCAACGCCACCGTCGGGCTGCTGATCGAGGAGATCGCCAACCCGTTCTACGCCACCATCGCGAGCGTCGCCGCCGAGATCGCCGCCGCGCACGGCACCATGTTGATCACCGCTTCCTCGGAGGAGGACCCGGAGCGGGAACGCGCCGTCCTCCAGGACTTCACCCAGCGTCGGGTCGACGGGCTGCTGGTGGTGCCGGCCGGTCCCGACCACTCGTTCCTGCGCCGCGAGGTCGAGCTGGGCATGCCGGTGGTCTTCCTGGACCGGCCGCCGCAGGGACTGGTCGCGGACGCCGTGCTGCTGGACAACCGAGGTGGCGGCCGGGCCGGGGTCGGCGCACTGCTCGACGAGGGGCACCGGCGGGTGGGTCTCCTGCTCGGCGCGCCGAGCGTCCCCACCATGCGTGAGCGGCTGGTCGGCGCGCGGGCCGCGCTGGCGGCGGCCGGAGTCGAGCCGGACGACTCGCTGGTCCGCGACCGCCTGATCGCTCCCGAGGACGCCGGCCGGGCGGTCGCCGCGCTGCTCGACCTTCCCGACCCGCCCACCGCGTTCTTCTGCGGCAACAACCGGCTCACCGTCGGCGCCCTCGCCGAGCTGCACCGCCGGGGCAGCGACGCGGCGTTGGTCGGCTTCGACGACTTCGAGCTGGCCCACCTGATGCCCCGGCCGTTGACGGTCGTCGGGTACGACACGCGGGAGCTGGCCCGCGTGGCGACGGAGCGCCTGTTCGAACGCATAGCCGGCGACGACTCCCCGCCGTCGACGACGGTCCTCCCCACCCGCCTCCTACACCGAGGCCTCTCCTAACCAACCCACCCCCGGGGCGATCATGGACTTGTGGTGCCTCGCGTATGCCGCGAAGTGGTGGTAAACGCACCGGTAGTCCTGGTAGTAGAGGGCGTCCTCGTACAGCGAGTTGGTCGCGACGACCGCGACGCCCAGGCTGGTCCGGGCGGACTGCAGGGCGAGCA
>NZ_JBFAPG010000356.1:0-6687 GCF_040675595.1 Micromonospora sp. NPDC049580 | reverse complement strand
GCCGGCTTCGGGTCGGCGCTGCTCGGGCTGCCCCGCAGCGACCGCGACGAGCGCCGGCTGCGCGAGCACGCCCTGGACGTCCTCGACGACCTGGGGATCGCCCGGCACGCCGACGCCGCGCCGGGCACGCTGCCCTTCGCCGTACGCCAGCGGGTCGCCCTGGCCCGCGCGCTCGCCGCGCGGCCCCGGCTGCTGCTGCTCGACGAACCCGCCGGCGGCCTCGGCGCCGACGACATCGCCGAGCTCGCCGAGCTGGTGCGGCAGCTCCCCAAGCGCGACGCCGACCCGTGCGCGGTGCTGCTCGTCGAGCACCACATGGACCTGGTGATGGCCGTGTGCGACGAGCTCGTGGTGCTCGACTTCGGCCGGGTGATCGCCGCCGGCACGCCGGACGAGATCCGCGACGACACGACGGTCGCCGACGCCTACCTCGGTGCCCTCGTCGAGGAGACCTCGTGAGCGCGAGGACTGCGCGGGGCGCGCGAGCCGGGCGGTCGCGAACGAAGGAAGGCCCAGCGTGAGCGCGGCCGATCTGCTCGTGGTGCGGGGGCTGGTGGCCGGTTACGGTGCCGCGCCGGTGTTGCGGGCGGTCGACCTCACCGTGCCGGCCGGCACGATCGCCGCCGTCGTGGGCGCCAACGGCGCCGGCAAGACGACGCTGTTGCGGGCGCTCTCCGGCATGATCCGTCCGGCCGCCGGCCAGGTCGTCCTCGCGGGGGAGGACCTGCGGGGTACGCCGGTGGAGCAGCTCGTCCGGCGCGGCATGGCGCACGTGCCGGAGGGGCGGGGCGTGATCAGCGAGTTGACTGTCGACGAGAACCTGCGGCTCGGCGGGCTGTGGCGGCGTGACCGGGCGGACGCCGGCCGCGCCCTCGACGAGGTCTACCAGCTCTTCGAGCCGCTCGCCCGGCGTCGCCGGCACCTCGGCCACCAGCTCTCCGGTGGTGAGCGGCAGATGCTCGCGCTGGGCCGGGCGCTGGTCGGCCGGCCGCGCCTGCTGCTGCTCGACGAGCCGTCGCTCGGCCTGGCGCCCCGGGTGGTCGCCCGGACCATGGCGCTGCTGCGCCACCTGCGCGACCGCACCGGCCTGACCGTGCTGCTCGTCGAGCAGAACGTGCGCAGCGCGCTCGCCGTGGCCGACCAGGGCGTCGTGATGTCACTGGGCCAGGTGGTGATCGCCGCCCCGGCGGCCACGCTGCGCGACGACGACGACCTGCGCCACGCGTACCTCGGCTTCTGACCCACCTCGTCCCCTGGAGGGAGGACTGTTGGACCGCTTCGTCTTCCTCACCGTCGACGGTCTGTCGCGGGGCGCGGTGTACGCCGCGTTCGCGCTGGCGCTGGTGCTCATCTGGCGGGCGGCGCGGGTCGTCAACTTCGCCCAGGGGGCGATGGCCGTCGCCGCCGCGTACGTCGCGTACTCCGTGTCCGCCGCGACCGGCTCCTACTGGCTCGGCTTCCTGGTCGCGATCGTCGCCGGCCTGCTGCTCGGCGCGCTGGTGGACCGGGTCGTGATGCGGCACGTCGACCACGCGTCGCCGCTCAACCCGGTCATCGTCGCGCTCGGGCTGGTGCTGGTGCTCCAGGCCGTGCTGGGCATGGTGTACGGCAACGAGTTCCGCCCCGCCGACGTCCCGTTCAGCCGGTCCGCCCTCACCGTCGGCGGGGTGGCCGTGCTGTCGCCGTACGACCTGTTCGTCTTCGCCACGATCGGGGTGGTGGTCAGCGCGTTGGCCTGGATGTTCGCGCGTACCGCCGTCGGGTTGCGGATGCGCGCGGCGGCCTTCGCGCCGGAGGTCTCCCGCCTGCTCGGGGTCAACGTCGGCGGGATGTTGACGCTCGGCTGGGCGCTCGCCTCCGGCGTGGGCGCGCTCGCCGCGATGCTTGTCATCCCGACCGAGTTGGGCCTGCACCCGCACGCCATGGACCTGGTGTTCGTCTCGGCGTTCACCGCGGCGGTGGTCGGCGGGCTGGACAGTCCACCGGGGGCGGTGGTCGGTGGCCTGGTGGTGGGTCTGCTGCTCTCCTACGTCAGCGGGTACGCCGGCAGCGACCTCACCCCGCTGGCGGTGCTCGTCCTGCTGCTGGCGGTGCTGCTGGTCCGGCCCGGCGGGTTGTTCGCCCCGGTCGCGGCGAGGCGGGTGTGAGCGCCACCCGGGCGGCCCTGCCGCCGAGGCAGCGGCCGGCCCAGACCGGCGACCGTCCGGTCGACCGCGGGCGCCGCGGCTCCACGCTGCTGCGGCACCTCGCCGTGCTGCTCGCGGTGGGGCTGGTGCTGGTGGCGGTCAGCTACGCCGTCGAGCCGTTCCGCAACTTCCAGCTCGCCACGGTGGCGGCGTATCTCTGCGCCACCGCCGGGTTGACCGTCCTCACCGGGCTCAACGGTCAGCTGTCGCTGGGGCACGGGGCGTTGATGGCGACCGGCGCGTACACCGTGGCCCTGTGCCAGAACGCGTTCGCCGACCGGGGGTTGACCGGCGGTTGGCTGTTGCCGCTGTCGCTGGTCGCGGCGGTGCTGGGCACGGTCGCGGTCGGCGCGGTGGTCGGTGTGGCGGCGGCCCGGCTGCGCGGGCCCTACCTCGCCGGGGTGACGCTCGCCGTGGCCGTCGTGGTGCCGGCGTTGGCCGTCACCTTCGACGGCGTGTTCAACGGCGAGCAGGGGCTGTCGGTGCCGGTGGAGCCGCCGCCGATGGCGCTCGGCGCGTACTTCCCGTACGAGCGGTGGCAGCTCTGGCTCTCGGGCGCTGCCACCCTGCTGGCCCTGCTGCTGGTGGCGAACCTCATCCGCAGCCGGTACGGGCGGACCTTCCGGGCGGTCCGCGACGACGAGGTGGCGGCCCGGCTCGCGGGCATCCACGTGGCCCGCACGCAGGTTCTCGCCTTCGTGGTCAGTGCCGCCACCGCCGGGCTCGGTGGCGGACTGCTCGCGATGCTCGCGCAGAGCGTCTCGCCCGGGGCGTTCTCGCTGACCCTGTCACTCTTCCTGCTGATGGCGGTGGTGATCGGTGGCCTCGGTCGCCTCGCCGGCGCGCTGTGGGGGGCCGTGCTGCTGGTCGCCCTGCCCGATCTCACCCATTCCGTGACCGAGCTGCTCACCCTTTCGCCGGCGGTGGCGCAGCGGCTGGAGGGCAACCTCCCGCTGGCGATCTTCGGCGGCACGCTGATCGTCGTGATGATCGCCGCGCCCGGCGGTGTGCAGGGTCTGCTGTCCCGTCTCGGCCGAGGGCTGCGGGCCCGCTGGCCGGCGCGGCGTTCCTGAGCTGTCCTCGGCCCGGCCTCGGCCGGGCGCCTCACCACCACACCGTTCCCAGAAGAACCGGACCGAGAAAGGTCGGTGTTTCCCATGCACCGTACGGCACGACGCGGTCTCGCGATCGCCAGCACCATCGCCCTGCTCGTCACCGCCGCGGGCTGTGGCGGCGACGACGGCCCCACCTCCGGCGGGGGGTCGGTGCCGGGGGTCACCGACACCGAGATCGTCGTCGGCACCCACATGCCGCTCACCGGACCGGCCTCGGCCGGCTACTCCAAGATCGCCCCGGCGACGAAGGCGTACTTCGACTACGTCAACGCCAACGGCGGCGTGCACGGCCGGAAGATCACCTACAAGATCATGGACGACGGCTACAACCCGGCGAACACCCAGCAGGTGGTACGCCAGCTCGTCCTGCAGGACAAGGTCTTCGCCATCCTCAACGGCCTGGGCACGCCGACGCACACAGGTGTGCTCGACTTCCTCAGGACCAACCGGGTGCCCGATCTCTTCGTCGCCTCCGGCAGCCGCAGCTGGGACCAGCCCGACAAGTATCCCGGCACGTTCGGCTTCAACCCGGACTACACGATCGAGGGCAAGATCCTCGCCAACTACACGAAGGCGAACCTGGCCGGCCAGAAGGTCTGCTTCCTCGGTCAGGACGACGACTTCGGCCGCGACAGCCTGGCCGGCGTGGAGAAGGTGCTCGGCGCCGGGGCGGTGGCCGTCAAGCAGACGTACGTCACCAGCAACACCAACGTCGCGCCGCAGATCGGCGCGTTCAAGGCGGCCGGCTGTCAGGTCGTCATGCTGGCGACCGTGCCCGGCTTCACCGCGCTGTCCATCGGCACCGCCGCACGGCTGGGCTTCAAGCCGCAGTGGCTGGTCTCCAACGTCGGCGCCGACCACCCGACCCTGGCCAAGCAGCTCGGTGCCGCCGCCCCGCTGCTGGAGGGCATGGTCGGCACCAACTACCTGCCGATGCAGAACGACACCGCGAACCCGTGGATCCAGCTCTTCACGAAGATCAACAAGACGCACAACGGTGACGCGCCGTTCGACGGCAACACCGTCTACGGCATGTCGGTCGGCTACCTCTTCGTGCAGGTGCTCCTCGCCGCCGGCAAGGACGTCACCCGCGAGAAGGTGCTCGACGCGGTCCAGAAGGGCGGCTTCCAGGGCCCCGGGCTCGCGCCGCTGCGCTTCTCCGCCGACGACCACTCCGGCTACGGCGGGCAGCGGTTGAGCCGGGTGAGCGGGGGAGTGCAGAGCTACTTCGGGCCGACGTACGAGACCGACGACGGGGACGGGCCGGTCACCGAGTACAGCGCCCCGCCGGTCGCGCCGCCGGCGAACGGGGTGCCGACCGTCTCCTGACGAGCCCGCCATCGCCTCGTACGACCCGGGGGTCACCGCCTCCGGGTCGTACGAGCGTGCCCGGATTCCGTGCGCGGCGCCGACGGGTGCCGGCCGTTGACCGACACCGATCAGTCCTCCTACTATCTGCACTGTGGATGCAATTTCAGGTCGACTCGCGGGTCGGGTCGCCATCGTCACCGGCGCCAGTCGCGGGATCGGCCTGGCCATCGCCCGACGACTCGTCGCCGAGGGCGCCCGGGTGGGTCTGACCGCCCGCCGTCCCGAGGCGCTCGCCGACGCGGTAGTCGCCCTCGGCGGCCCCGCGTACGCCGTGGCCGTGCCCGGCCGGGCCGACGACCCGGAGCACCGGGCCGAGGCGGTGCGGCAGGTCGGCGCGGCGTTCGGGCCGGTGGACCTGCTGGTCAACAACACCGGCATCAACCCCGTGCACGGCCCGCTGGTCGAGCTGGACCTGGCCGCCGCCCGCAAGATCCTCGACGTCAACCTCGTCGCCGCGCTGGGCTGGGTACAGGAGGTCTGCGCCGCCGGCATGACCGAGCGGGGCGGCTGCGTGGTCAACGTCTCCTCGATCGCCGGCCGCGCGCCGTCGCCGGGCATCGCCCTCTACGGCGTGAGCAAGGCCGCGCTCAACCACCTCACCGCCAGTCTCGCCGTCGAGCTGGGGCCGACGATCCGGGTCAACGCCGTCGCCCCCGGGGTGGTCAAGACCCGCTTCGCCGCGGTGCTCTACGAGGGGCGCGAGGACGAGGTCGCGGCGCGGTACCCCCTCGGTCGGCTCGGTGTCGCGCCGGACGTGGCGGGCGCGGTCGCCTTCCTGGCCGGCCCCGACGCCGCCTGGATCACCGGACAGACCATCGTCTGCGACGGTGGCGTCACGCTGGCCGGCCGGCCCGGATGACACCTCCCGTGCGCGCTCGGAGGTGCCTGATCATCGCCTGTCTAGACTCGGCGGGGAGCCGGGCGACGTCGTGGCGGTGAAGGGGCGGGGGCGGATGAACAGGGTCGAGGCCCCGGGGCGGGTGGACGGGCGGACGGCCCGGGCCGAGCGCACCCGGGCAGCCATCGTCGAGGCGCACCTGGCACTCATCGCCGAGGGCGACCTGCGGCCGACCGGGGAGCGCATCGCCGAACGGGCCGGCATCTCACTGCGGACACTCTGGACCAACTTCAAGGACATGGAGACGCTCTTCGAGGCGAGCGGCGCCGAGGTGCTGCGCCAGCAGGATGCCGCCTACCGGCCGATCTCGCCCGCGTTGCCGCTGGCCAAGCGGGTCGACGCGTACTGCCGGCAGCGGGCACGGCTGCTCCAGCTCATCGCGCCGTCGGCGCGGGCCGCGCAGATGCGCGAGCCGGTCTCCGACCAACTGCACCGCAACCGCCTCAAGCACATCGACCGGGTGCGCGACGAGGTCGAGCACCTCTTCGCCGCCGAGCTGACGAACGCCGGGCGGGGGCGCGAGCAGCTGCTCAACGCGGTGGTGGCGGCGAGCATGTGGCCGGCCTGGTCGATGCTGCGCTACGGCCTCGGGCTGGGCGTGGACCAGGCCCGCGCGGTGATGTCCCGGACGGTCGGCGCGCTGCTCGCCGAGGTCACGACCGACTGATCCCGGCTCGTCCCCTCTTTCCATCCGGTGACCGATGGGTGACACTGGGACGCATGGTTACTGCATACTCAGTGCAAATAACCGTGTTGCGCGGCCGGGACGACCAGTGCCAAGCCATCCGGACTCTGCTCGACGGCGTGCCCGACGGCGGTGGGGCTCTGCTCCTGCACGGCGAGCCGGGCTCGGGCCGGACGGCGCTGCTCTCCTACGCCCACCGGTACGCGAAGGACTGCACCGTCCTCGCCGGCGCCGGGCTGCCCGAGGAGGCGACGCTGCCGTACGCCGGCCTGCAACGCCTGCTCGATCCGGTGCTCGACCGGGCCGCCGCCCTGCCCGAGCCGCGACGGCACCTGCTGCGCCGGGCGTTGGACGGCGAGGGCTGCCGGCCCGAGCGCCGGCTGGCCCTGTCGGTGGCCGTCCTCGGTCTGCTCGCCGCGGCCGCCCGGGAGC
>NZ_JBFAPG010000355.1:0-6691 GCF_040675595.1 Micromonospora sp. NPDC049580 | reverse complement strand
TGGCGCATCCGCTGCGGGTCGAACAGTTCGGTCGCCGGTCGGCTCAGCGGCGCGGCCACCCCGGCGGGCAGCCCCGGATCCAGCCGCGCCGCGGCGACCACCTCGTCGCGGTCTACCGGGTGCCGTCCTACGACGACGGCGGGGACGCCGCCGAGGTGCCGGTGGACGGAGACGAGCCGCCTCCGGTGACCTACCAGTGGCTGTTGCGACCAGCCACCTACCTGGCCGATCACTTCGCCGAGCTGGCCCGCGAGGCGGTACGCCAGCACGGTGGCCTGCCCTCCGGCGCACCACAGGGGATCATCGCGCGGGTGGTCGGCCCCGACGGCCGTCCGGTCTGGGCGATCATGGTGACCACCACGCCACTGTCGGTCCTGACCTTCGAGCGCTTCGGCGAGACGGTGTTCCGGGCCACCCCGCAGCCGCACTTCGAGGTGGAGGAGCGGGTGCCCAGCCCGCAGCCCGGGACGGTGCAGCGGCGGCCGGTCGCCGACCGGAGCGCCCTGGTCGCCATGGTGGACGAGGAGCTGAGCGCCGACATCCGGCAGCGGCTGCGGACCGCTTCGCCGCGCGGCGAGACCACCAGCGCCCAGGAGTACCAGGCGCAGATCGAGCGGGCCGTCGACGCGGAGGTGACCCGGCGGGTCGACGCGATCCTCGCCTCGGTGGGCGGGGCGACGCCGACGTGCCTGGTGGTGGTCAGCATCGGCGGGGTGTCCCTGCTGCTGGTCGGCACCGAGGAGACCGACGCCACCCTGCACTGGACCGGCACGGCCAACCTGCTGCCGATCACCATCGAGCAGCACCCGGCGGCCCCGCCGGACCCGAACGCGCCACCCGGCGGCGGCACGGGTTCCGGCACCGGCACCGGCACCGGCACCGGCACCGGCACGGGCACGGGCACGGGCACGGGCACCGGCACGGGCACCGGGTCCGGCAGTGGGTCGGGCGGCGCCGGCGGCACGGGCACCGGGGCGGACGGCGGCACCGGAGGCAGCGGGGACGGCAGTGGTGGCGGCCGGCGGGGCGGGTTCGTCTTCGACCCGAGCAGCCCGAGCGCGCCGGCCGGCGCCGAGGGCAGTCGGTTCCCCGTCGTCGGCGGCGGGCACTCGACGATGCCCGCCTGCGCGCCGTTCAACGGCGAGCCGGAGTTGGCCGCGCTCGGGCCGGACGGCGACGAGCTGCGTCGGCTGATGGACGACATCGCGTTCCGGCTGCAGATGGGTGAGCCGTGCCGCTATTCGGCGAACTTCTGCCTCCAGGCCGCCGCCGTGCTGCGCGGCCGGGCCGCGGCGATCAGCCTGCTGGTCGGCTCCGCCGAACGCGAGGCGTTCACCCGGCCCGTCCCCGAGGGCACCGGAGGGCTCGGCCCACTGGACTTCCGGCCGGTCGCCTCGCCCGCCGTGCAGTTCCTGCGCCACCTGGCCGGGGTGGTGCCCCGCCTGGACCACCTCGCCCAACTGGTCATGGGCCGTTACAGCCAGCCCGAGCACTTCGCCCGCGTCCAGGGTGGCTGGATCGACTCATCCGCCTCCTGGAACCTGCACTTCGTCCAGGCGCTCAGCCCAGCCGTCAAGGCCGCGGTGGGGCAGCTGTTCATCGTCGGCAGCCAGGCCATGCTGGTGCAACTGCTGCTCAGCTCGCAGACCGGCATCAACGCGCGGATCGCCCACTTCGACCAGTACGCGCCGATCTTCGAGCGGTTGATCGTCTCCCAACTCACCGACTACGCCGAACTGCAGGGGCTGCGCGAGCGGCTGCGCCGGCACGAGGCGGCCCGGTGGACGGCCGAGCACACCGACGCCGGCGGCGGCGTCCTCGCCACGGTGAGCATGGCCAACCCGTCCACCGCCTGGTACGGGGCAGCCCGCGCCATCTCCACCGCGTTCCTCGCCACCGAGGCCGCCCTGACCAGCCCCGGCGCGGCCGGCGAGATCGTCGAACGCGACGGCGTCACGCGCATCCGCGACTCGCACGCGGTGCTGTGGACCCTCGCCGACATCGAACAGGCGTTGGTCATCCAGCGCGGCGAGGCCGAGGGCGTCGACCCGCTGGTCAAGCAGATCACCGACCTGCCCGACGTGCTGGCGCGCTTCGCCGGCAACCGGTCGGCGATCCGCGACGAGTTGTGGCGGGTGCTGCAGGACATGCGGCGCAACAACACCGAGATGCTGGGCCGCGCCCGCACCGATGCGCACTTCGCCTTCCGGTCCAGCCGGATCAGCGAGCACATCCCGTCGGCCACCATCGCCGGGTCGAGCTTCGCGTTGCAGGGCATCCACCTGGTCACGCACCAGCAGATCGGTGAGTTCTTCGGCGGCAACCTCTACTACGCCACAGGCGTCGACAGCCTGTTCCACACCGAGCTGGGCCGGGAGGCGCTGAGCGCGTTCGCCATCATGGTGGGGATCATCGCGCTGTCCGTTCTCTGCCCACCGCTGGGCTTCGTGGTCGGCGTGGCCGTCGCCGCCGTGGACGTGGTGCACGCCCACCAACGTGAGCGCCTCTACGGCTCGATGCTCGACCCGGAGCTGGTGCTCACCCGCACCGAGGTCGAGGTCGAGCTGTTCGCCGCGTACCTCGGGCTGGCGATGTCGCTGATCCCGGAGGCCGGCACCATCGGCGGCGCGGCCGTGCGCGGCGGCCGGGTCGCCCTGCGCTTCGGCGTCCGCGCGGGGCTGCGCGCCGCCCGGGGGTACGTGGTACGCCGGGTCACCCGACAGATCGTCGAAGCCGCCTCCCGCGACCTGCTCCAGGCGTTCCTCACCGAGATCCTGCTCAACGAGGTGCTGGAACGGGTCGTGCAGAAGCTGATGGAGCCGATCCTCGCGTACGTGGAGCGCGAGGCGATGCTCAGCGGCGCGGTCGGCGGCCCGGAGGGCGCCCGGTTCATCCTCATGGTGCTCGACTCGCAGCACACCGCCGCGTCCGGCCCGCGCGTGCCGGTGGTGCGGCCGTGACCGGGCCCCGCCGGTTCCGGGCCGGCCGGTTCCTCGACGCCGCCGCCGTGCACGCCGCCGCCGACGCGAACCCCCGGCTGCGCCGGTTCATGCGGACCATCGCCGAGCACAGCGAGGCCGGCGAGGTGCGGTCGCGGCGGCTGCTGGAGCACCTCATCCGCCGCATCGTCGACGACGTCGGCGACCTGCACCTGGGCAACGCGCTCAACCGGCTGGAACGCATCGCCGTCCTGCGGGACAACATCGCCGCGATCCTCGACCACGTGCTGGAGGGTGGCACCCTGCCCGAGGGGGTGCGGGTGGCGACCCTCGGGGAGTACTTCGACCAGCTCAGCACCGAGATGCGCGAGCTGAGCCGACCTCGCGAGGGCATCGTCGGCGACGCGCCGCTGCGGTTGGCCGACGACGCCGGCGCGTACGCCGACTCGCTGCTGCGCGAGTTCGACGGCGGCGGCGCGGCCGGCCGGCACACCGAGCCGGCCGCGATCGTCGGTGACGCGTTCCGGGCCATGCCGGCGGACCGGCAGGCGGCGCTGCGCCGCGCCGCCGAGCTGGAACCGGCCGCGCTGTGGCGCGCGGTGGCCGCCGAGAGCGAGGGTGGCAAGCGGGCGGCCGTCGCCGACCTGGAGGCCCGCCTCGGCGGTCGGCTCACCCCCGACGAGCTGGCCCGGCTGCGCACCGCCGTCGACGACCTCGGCCGGGCCCGCTCGCGCGGCCTGCAGATGAGCGACGCCCGCCTCGCCGACGCCCTGGCCCGCATCGGTGACCCGGAACTGCGGGCCGTGGTGGCTGGCGGCGACGTCTGGCTCACCCAACAACTCGCCGTGCACAACCCGGAGGCCCTGGCCACCCTGTGGCGGCGCTTCCGCGACGGGGGCGGACGCGCCGACGACGGCCCCGGCTTCCGCGCCTACCTGCGCCACGACATGGTCACCTATGGCCGGGGTGTCCTCGGTGAGTACAGCGCCGCGTTCTCCCTGAGCAGCATCGAGCTGTTCCTCAAGGGACCCGACGCCAACGTCAAGGTCGCCGGCACCGACCTCGTCGGCATCGGCCACGACGGCTGGGTGTGGCTCGTCGACGACAAGTCGCACCGGGCGAGCAGCGTCGCCGGGGTCAGCGCGCTCACCGACAACCTCGTGGTCAACCTGCGCCGCGACGCCGCCGACTTCCGCGACGCCATCGCGCGGCTGCAACGCGACGACCCCGGCTTCACCCCGGACCCGCGCATCCTCGACGCGATCTCCCGGATGGAGGACGCCGCCGCCGAGATCGACCGGATCAACCGGCGCGGCTCCGCGTCCACCCGACCCGCGCGCATCAGCGCGGCGCTTGAGGAACGCCGGCTGCGGCTGCGGGTCACCAGCGCCGCGGGCGAGGTCCGCGAGATCACCCAGGCGCTGCGCGACCTGGGCCTGGCCGTCGAACCCACCGGTACGCCGGTGCCGCTGCCACCCGTCGGAGGGCGTTGAGCATGGCCATCACCAGCAGCTTCATGCGCTACGGCACGGTCCCGTCGGCGATCATCAGCGACGGGGTGCTGCCGATCCCGCTCTGGGCGGTCACCGCCATCTCCCTCGCGCAGACCTACCACCTGCCGCCGATCGGCTCCACCGCGCACAAGGCCATCGTGGCCACCCACGACGACACCATCACCCTGACCGGGGTGCTCGTCGGCGCGGAACGCTACGCCTGGAAGTTCGCCCTGGAGACGATGGCCGAGGCGAGCAAGCGGGGCACCGCCCTCGCGGCGTACTCCGGGGGGAAGTTCGGCGGGCTCATCCTCGTCACCTCGATGACCATCCGCACCGACATGCAGGTGCAGTCACTGACCTTCAACGCCTCGGCCGCCCGCCGCGACGTCCTGGACACCACCATCACCCTCGTCCACGTGCCCCGTCCCAGCCTGCTCGGCAAGCTGCTCGACGTGGCCAGCATCGGAGTCGGCGCGCTCGCCGACGGGTTGGGCAACTGATGCCACCGTTCCCGATCGACCGCTACCTGCTGCCGGAGACGCCCATCGAGGTGCCCCCCGGGTTCACCGAGGTCCGGCAGGGCCTCACCGCCGGCCTGCCGCACCGCGTCGAGCTGGGCGCCGGCGTGCACGCGGTGCTGATCCTGCCCACCGGGCTGGCCCGGCAGTGGCTGAACACCGACCCCCTCGCCGTGGTGAGCAGCTCCGCCGACGACCTGACGCCCCGACCCGCGCCGCCCGCCACGCCCCGGGCGCCGGCCCTGGTCGGTCGGGTGCCGCTGCGCCTGGTCGTCCGCCAGGGCACCCGGATCCTCGGTTCGGTGCCGCTCGCCGCCCGCCTGCGCCGGGTCTGCCCCGACGCCGGCACACCCGTCGACCCCGCCGGGACCACCCCGGTCGCCGTCGAGGTGGTGGTGCTCGCCTGGCTGCTGCACGCCGGGACCGTACGCGGCTCCGGCGACTACGGCTCCACCCTGACGGTGGCGTGGCGACCCGCCGACCGCGCGGTCGACACCTTCGGGCCGCCGCCTATCAACGAGTTCGTCTGGCGTCGCCGCCCACCCGCGCAGCGCGTCGAATCCGAGCTGGGCCCCGGCAGGCTGCGCTACCGCTACCTGCTCGACAAGAAGATGCGGAGGGTGCTGCGGTGACGCTCACGCCGTTCCAGACCGGCCAGGTGCGCCAGGGCGCGGTCGGCAACGACGCCGGCTGGACCCTGACGTTTCACCGGGAGACCCCGACCGGGCTCAGCCCCGACGTCGCGCTCACCCTGTCCAGCGCCGACTACTACGCGGCCATCGACGCCGCGCTTCCGGAAGGGCTGGGCCCCGGCGCGTACACGATCACCGTGCAGGGCCTGATCGACGAGCACTTCGCCGCGCTGCGTACCGCCGAGGGGCAGCCGCCGCTGGTGGCGAAACTGCACCTGTACTGGCGCGACGCCAACACCTCCGTCGGCGCGTTCTTCACCAACCTGGTCGGCGTCAACGCCGGCCCGACCCCGGCCGAGCTGACCCAGGCGCTGGTCGCCGTGCTGCGGGTGACGAAGGTGCGCCGGCTCACCGGGGAGCGGACGTACGACACCGAGCTGACCCTCGTCGAGCAGGCGTACGCCCGCCTCGGGCAGCGGGTCGCGGAACGGTTCGAGGCCGCCACCTTCACCGCCGCCATCCAAACCATCCGCGACCGGACCCGGGTCGACGTGACCGGGTGGGGCGCCAACCCCGACGGCACGATGACCCGGGGTGCCACCGAGGCGGCCGGCGACGAGCGGGTCGCCTTCGGGGCCGGGCTGCTCTACCGCGCCGCCCTGGAGCGCATCGGCGGCGCGTTGCAGCAGTCGCTCAACGCGTACGGGCGGGGGATGCTGCTGATCCGCGACGGCACCGTGCACGTCGGGAAGCGGCCGATCCCGTACCCGGAGGGGGAGCCGAAACCGCTCACCCTGGCCACCGGCCTGCTGGAGTGCACCGAGAACGGCACCCAGGACACCGACCCGTACGCGGCCACCGAGACCGGCGGCACGGCCGCACCGCGGCGCAGGGCGTGGACGCTGACCCTCAAGGGCCGCCCCGACCTGAAGCCCGGCGACCTGGTGCGCTTCGATCCGCCGGCGACCGACGAGGCCACCACGCTGGGCAGTGTCGGCGCGGCCCTGCTCGGCTCGTTCGCCGCCCCGTTCGCCCCGTCGACGGGGGAGCTGGGCGCGGGGGCGAAGCTGCTCTACCTCAGCGCCGCCCGGCACACCCTGTCGCGT
>NZ_JBFAPG010000354.1:0-6727 GCF_040675595.1 Micromonospora sp. NPDC049580 | reverse complement strand
AGCCGCTGGCGGTTCCGTTTCTCGCGCATCCGCCACGGAGCGGGGTCCTTTTTTGTTTGTCTCTGGGCCTCGCCGCCGGCCGCTCGCCCCACCCCCACGGCAGGTTCAGAAGACCACGACGTCCCGCAGGTAGGTGGCGACCCGGCGCAGTTGCTGGGCCTCCGGCACCGGGCTGGTCATGCGGAGCACGAGCTGCCGGTCGACGACACCGTCCCCGCTGCGGAAGTAGGCGACGACGACCAGGGCGTGCCGCTGCTCGCCGTCGGCGTTGATGAGCGCCTCGGCGTAGGTGGCGTACTGCCCGCTGCGGATCCACCGCGCGCCCCACGCCTCCTCGCTCATCCGCATCGTGGTCTGGCGTTGCTCGTCACACGGCTCAGGGCAGTTCCGAACGATCAGCTCACCACCGATCGGCGACCCCCCGGAGGCTGTCATGCCGCAGTTGTACTTGACGAACCCCTCGGCCTGACCGGCAAGTGTGCAGGACCAGCCCATCGGAACCTTCACCGGGAACCCGAGCCCTTCGAGGCCGGTCAGCGTCCGCACGTTGTCCCGTTCGGTGAACCCCGGCCACTGTGCCGGCCACTTGCCTCCGTGCGGCGGCTCGATTCCCGGCGACTGTGGCGGGGCGGTAGGCATCGGTGGCGATTCGGCGGTGGCGGTGGCGTTCAGGTCGGCCGGGTTGTCGTCGTCAGCCCGGCCGGCCCAGGCGACGAGGCCGCCCCCGCCCGCCAGCACCACCAGTACCAGCGCTGCGGCTCCGACCCAGAGGCCGGTCCGCCGTTTGGGCGGTGCGGAGGGGGTGATGCGACGCACTGGCGAGGCGAACAGGTCGGCGTTCGTCGGACCGTGGCTGTAGGTGTCGGGTGGTGCCGAGTTCACCGGCGCGGGAGGTGCCGACATCACCGGGGCGGGTGGCGCCGACGTCACCTCGGCCGGCGAAATGGGTACGCCGGAGATCGGGTGCGGGATCGCGGACACCAACTTGCCGGGGACGGGACCTGTCTGCACTGCCCACGGGGCCTGCGGCACAGCGGAGACCGGCTGCGGCGGGCTCGACACGGGCGGGGCGGACACCGACGGCGGGGCGGACGTGGGCGGCGCAGCCGTCGGAGCGGGGGTGTATTCGACGCCGAGGGCCCGGAACAGCTTTTCGGCCCCGGCACCCGCCTCGGCCGGGTACGCCACCCAGGGGGCGTCGGCCGAGAAGTCGGCGTACGTGTAGGCCGGCCCACCCGGAGCCTGCGCCAGCGAATCGGCGACTCCGGCAAAGGACTCGCGCCAGCCTGGCGCTGCGGCCACAGTGGCGTCGAGCACCGCCACTGTGACGAACCGGCCCTGCTCGTCGATCGCGGCCCACGCCTTCCCCACCGGAGACCCGCCGAGCGCGTGGGTGAACCTGTAGGGGCCTTCCGGCTGCATGCGCACTCCTCCGTTGTACCGCCGTGCGGATAGTACCGGCCATTCGCACACCTGACCCTCCTCGGCCGGCATCCGCCGGTGATCGAGCCACTACTTGCTTCGTGAAAGTTTTCATGCATACAGTCGCGGAGTGAATGACGGAGCGGTCCAGGCGTCGGCCGAACAGGTGTTCAACCTGTTCGACGGCGTACGGCTCACCCCGACCCAGCGTCGGATCGCGCACTGTCTCGTGCAGCACGCCCCGGCCGTGGCGTACCTCTCCGCGGCCGAGGTCGCCGAACTGGCCGGGGTCAGCCAACCCTCGGTCACCCGGTTCGCCGTCGCGCTCGGCCATGACGGCTATCCGGCGCTGCGCCGCCGGCTGCGCGACCTCACCAGCACGACACCCGGCGGGCCGACGGACGCCGGCAACGAGCTCCAGCAGGCGGTACGCGCCGAGATGGGCAACCTGGACCGGCTGGCCGGTCAGCTCGCCGACACCGACCGGATCGCCGAGACCGGCCGGCTGCTCGCGACCAGCCGCCCGCTGCCGGTGCTCGGCCTGCGCGCCGCCGCGCCGCTGGCCGCGTACTTCGCCTACTTCGCCGCCAAGGTGCACCCGGACGTACGGGTACTCGACGACGGCGGCAGCCTGCTCACCGACCGCCTGGAGCAGGCCGCCGAGGCCGGGGCGTCCGCCGTGCTCGCCTTCGTGCTGCCCCGCTACCCCCGGGAGACCCTGGACGCGCTGCGCGACGCGCGTGCCGTCGGGCTGACCGTCGTGGCGATCACCGACTCGCCGGTCAGCCCGGCCGCCGAACACTCCGACGTGCTGCTGCCGGCCGCCGTCGGCGCCCAGCTCGTCTTCGACCTGCACACCGCCCCGATGACCCTGGCCATGGTGCTGTTGCAGGCGATCTGCGACGCCGCGCCGGCCGACACCCAACGCCGTCTGGAGGCGTTCGAAGCCTCCGCGGCCCGCCGACAGTTGTTCCTCGGTTGACCGGAGGAGACCGCAGATGACCCAGCCCATCCGTGCCGCACGGGGCAGCCAGCTCACCACCCGCGGGTGGCAGCAGGAGGCCGCCCTGCGGATGCTGATGAACAACCTCGACCCGGAGGTGGCCGAACGCCCCGACGACCTGGTCGTCTACGGCGGCACCGGCAAGGCGGCGCGGGACTGGCCGTCGTACCACGCGTTGGTCCGTACGCTGACCGACCTGCGCGAGGACGAGACGATGCTGGTGCAGTCGGGCCGCCCGGTCGGGGTCATGCGCACCCACGAGTGGGCACCCCGGGTGCTGCTGGCCAACTCGAACCTGGTCGGTGACTGGGCGACCTGGCCGGAGTTCCGCCGCCTCGAACAGCTCGGCCTGACCATGTACGGGCAGATGACCGCCGGCTCGTGGATCTACATCGGCACCCAGGGCATCCTCCAGGGCACCTACGAGACGTTCGCGGCCGTGGCCGCCAAGAAGTTCGGTGGCTCCCTGGCCGGCACGCTGACCCTGACCGCCGGCTGCGGCGGGATGGGTGGCGCCCAGCCGCTCGCGGTCACCATGAACGACGGTGTCTGCCTGATCGTCGACGTGGACCGCACCCGCCTCGACCGCCGGGTCCACGACCGCTACCTGGACGAGGTCGCCGACTCCCTGGACGACGCGGTGCAGCGGGTGCTGGCCGCGAAGCGGGACCGGCGCGCTCTCTCCGTGGGCGTGGTCGGCAACGCCGCCGAGGTGTTCCCCGAGCTGCTCAGCCGGGGCGTCGAGATCGACATCGTGACCGACCAGACCAGTGCGCACGACCCGCTGTCGTACCTGCCGGTGGGGGTGGAGCTGGCGGACGCCCGCGACTACGCGACGGCGAAGCCGGCCGAGTTCACCGACCGGGCGCGGGCGTCGATGGCGAGGCACGTCGAGGCGATGGTCGGCTTCCTCGACGCCGGCGCCGAGGTGTTCGACTACGGCAACTCGATCCGGGGCGAGGCGCAGCTCGCCGGCTACCAGCGCGCCTTCGACTTCCCCGGCTTCGTGCCGGCCTACATCCGGCCACTGTTCGCCGAGGGCAAGGGCCCGTTCCGGTGGGCGGCGCTCTCCGGCGACCCGGCGGACATCGCCGCCACCGACCGGGCCATCCTGGAACTGTTCCCCGAGAACGAATCGCTGGCCCGGTGGATCCGGCTGGCCGGGGAACGAGTTGCTTTCCAGGGCCTGCCGGCGCGGATCTGCTGGCTCGGCTACGGCGAGCGGGACAGGGCGGGTGTGCGGTTCAACGAGATGGTCGCCTCCGGTGAACTCTCCGCCCCACTCGTCATCGGTCGGGACCACCTGGACGCGGGCAGCGTCGCCAGCCCGTACCGGGAGACCGAGGCGATGGCCGACGGCTCCGACGCGATCGCCGACTGGCCGCTGCTCAACGCCCTGGTCAACACGGCCAGCGGTGCCTCCTGGGTGTCCATCCACCACGGCGGTGGGGTGGGCATCGGCCGGTCGATCCACGCCGGGCAGGTCTGCGTGGCCGACGGCACCGCACTCGCGGGGCAGAAGATCGAGCGGGTGCTCACCAACGACCCGGCGATGGGCGTCATCCGGCACGTCGACGCCGGCTACGACAGCGCCCGCGAAGTCGCCGAGCGCACCGGGGTCCGGGTGCCGATGGCCGAGGGTGGCAACTCGTGACGGACCACCTTCCCGGCCGGTTCCGGGCGTTGTGGGACGAGATCACGCCGGTCGGACGGGACGCCGGCAGCGGCGGCTACCTGCGCTACGCGTTGACCGAGCCGGAGCAGGAGCTGCGGTCCTGGTTCCGTGCGCAGGCACAGCGGCGGGGCCTGCCGGTCACCGAGGACGGCAACGGCAACCTGTTCGCCCACTGGGGCGACCCCGAGGGCTCCGACGCGGTGCTGACCGGCAGCCACTTCGACTCGGTGCCGCACGGCGGGGCGTACGACGGGCCGCTCGGCATCGTCAGCGCGTTCCTGGCCGTGGACGAGCTACGCGCCGCCGGCGTCACCCCCGTCCGACCGCTGGTGCTGGGCGCGTTCGTCGAGGAGGAAGGCGCCCGTTTCGGCGTACCCTGTCTGGGGTCGCGGCTGCTCACCGGCGCGCTGGCGGCCGACCGCGCGGCCGGCCTGCGTGACGCGGCCGGGGTGAGCTTCGCCGACGCGCTCGGCGCCCGGCCGGCGGGCGCCCGACCGGAGCTGCTGGGCCGGTTCGGCGCCTTCGTGGAACTGCACGTCGAGCAGGGCCGCGCGCTGATCGACACGGACGCGCCGGTCGGTGTGGCCAGCGCGATCTGGCCGCACGGCCGCTGGCGCTTCGAAGTGGTCGGCGAGGGCAACCACGCGGGTACGACCCGGATGGCCGACCGCCGCGACCCGATGCTCACCTACGCGTTCACGGTGCTGGCGGCCAACAAGGAGGCCCGGCTGCGCGGCGCGCACGCCACCGTGGGCCGGGTCGCCGTCGAGCCCAACGCCACCAACGCCATTCCGTCGAGGGTGACCGGCTGGCTGGACGCCCGCGCCGCCGACCCGGAGACCCTGGCCGGGCTGGTCGACGCGGTCCGGGGCAAGCTCGCCGAGCGGGCCCGCCGCGACGGTACGGAGGTGACCGTCACCGAGGAGTCGGTGACCCCGCTTGTCGCCTTCGACGGCGGGCTGGCCGGACGTATGGCCGCGCTGCTCGACGCGCCGGTGCTGCCGACCGGTGCGGGGCACGACGCCGGGGTGCTCGCCGCGCACCTGCCCACCGCGATGCTCTTCGTGCGCAACCCGACCGGGGTGTCGCACTCCCCCGCCGAGGCCGCGACCGACGACGACTGCGCCGCCGGGGTGCGCGCGCTGGCCCGCGTGCTGGAGGAGCTGACATGCCGCTGACCCCGACCCGCTGGCTCGCCGAGTACGCCTGGCTGCCCAATCTCGCCCAGCCCACGCCCGACGTGCTCATCGAGACGGACGCAGGGGTGATCACCGGTGTGACCGCGTTGGCCGCGCCCGGTCGGCCGAGCGCCGGTGTGGACGTGTACGCCGACGCGGTGCCGCTGCCCGGCCTGACCCTGCCCGGCCTCGCGAACGTGCACTCGCACGCCTTCCACCGGGCTCTGCGCGGGCGTACCCACGGCGGCCGGGGCGACTTCTTCAGCTGGCGGGACCGGATGTACGCGGTGGCGGACCGGCTGGACCCGGACACCTACCTGGCGCTGGCCCGCGCCGTCTACGCCGAGATGGCCCTCGCGGGGATCACCTGCGTCGGCGAGTTCCACTACCTGCACCATCGACCCGACGGCGGCGCGTACGACGACCCGAACGCGATGGGCGCGGCGCTTGTCGAGGCCGCCGCGCACGCCGGTATCCGGCTCACCCTGCTGGACGCCTGCTACCTGAGCGCCGGGGTGGACGGCCGGCCGCTCGCGGGGCCGCAGCGGCGCTTCGGCGACGGCGACGCGGCCCGCTGGGCGCAGCGGGTGTCGGCGTTCCAGCCGGCGGACTCGCACGCCCGGTTGGGCGCGGCCGTGCACTCGGTGCGGGCGGTCCCGGCCGAGCAGTTGCGTACGGTCGCCGACTGGGCCCGGGAGCGGCGCGCACCGCTGCACGTACACCTCTCCGAGCAGCCCGCCGAGAACGACGAGTGCCGGGCCGTGCACGGGCGTACGCCCACCGCGCTGCTCGCCGAGCACGGCGTGCTCGGGCCGGACACCACAGCCGTGCACGCCACCCACCCGACCAGCGGCGACCTGACGCTGCTCGCCGACGGCCGGACCGGGGTGTGCCTCTGCCCCACCACCGAACGCGACCTCGCCGACGGCATCGGCCCGGCCCGGCGGATGGCCGACGCGGGGATCCGGCTGAGCCTGGGCAGCGACAGCCACGCCGTGATCGACCTGTTCGAGGAGGCCCGGGCGGTGGAGCTGGACGAGCGGCTGCGCACCCGCCGCCGCGGCCACTTCACGCCGGCGGGCCTGCTGACCATGGCGACCGCCGCCGGGCACGCGGCGCTGGGCTGGGCCGACGCCGGGCGGATCGCCGTGGGCGCCCGCGCCGACCTGGTCACGGTACGACTCGACAGCGCCCGCACCGCCGGGGTGCCGCCGGTGGGGACGTTCTTCGCGGCCGGGGCGGCCGACGTCGACCAGGTCGTGGTGGACGGCCGCGTGGTGGTGGCCGAGGGCCGCCACCTGAGCGTCGACGTGCCGGCCGAACTGTCGGCGTCGATCGAGGCGGTGATCCGGTCATGAGCGCTCTGCTGGTCGACAACATCGGCGAGCTGGTCACCAACGGCGTCGGCGAGGGCCCGCTGGGCATCCGCCGCAAGGCGGCCGTGCTGGT
>NZ_JBFAPG010000353.1:0-6729 GCF_040675595.1 Micromonospora sp. NPDC049580 | reverse complement strand
GTCCGCCTGCCGGGGCGTACTGCTGTCCCGTGCCCGCGAACCCACCTGAGCCGCCGTCCGAGCCGTAGGGTCTGAGCCGCCTGAGCCGCCAGCGGCAGAGCCGCCCGAGCCGCTGAGCCGTCAACCCGTCGGCGCCAGCGCGCCCCGGTCGTCGACCCGGCGTAGCACCAGCTCGGCCAACTCCGGCGCATCCGTGAGCGGGGCCGCCACCGCCACCGCACCGGCCGCCCGAGCCGAGTCGGCCACCGCGTCGTGGAACAGGCCCGGCGCGAGGAAGTACGCGGACACCGCCACCCGGCGCGCGCCGGCCGCCCGCAGCCGGGCCACGGCCACACCGGTCGCCGGTGGGGCCGCCGAGGCGTACGACACCCGGCAGGGCACCCCGAACTCCGCGCCGAGCGCGTCCGCCACCCGGCCCACCGAACCGCGCGCCCGGGCGTCCCGGGTGCCCGCGGCGGCCAGCACCAGCGCGTCGAAGCGCCCCGGGCCAACCTCGACGAGCCGACGGCGCAGCCCCGCCAGCAACGCCGGCGACACCGTTCCGTCCGCCGGGCCAAGCACGTCGGTCACCCGTACCGCCAGTGGGGGCCCGGCCTCCGTCGCGGCGGCGACGGCCGCCGGAATGTCCACCCGGTGGTGGTACGCGGCGGTCAGCAGCAGTGGCACGACCACCGCACGGGGATGCCCGGCCTCGGCCAGCCTGCGCAGCACCTCGGTCGGTCCCGGCTCGGTGTGGTCCAGCCAGCTCGCCCACACCGACAGGCCGGGCCGGGCGGCCGACACCGCCCGGGCCAGCGCCCGGGTGGCCTCGGCCGCTCGTGGATCCCGGCTGCCGTGTGCGACAAGCACCACCGGGGCCGCCCCGCCGGCCGCAACCGGGCCGGTCGGGGTCGTCGGTGACGGGGTCAGACGTGCAGCCCGCACTCGGTCTTCTCGAACATGGCCCACCGCCCGGCCCGCGGGTCCTCGCCGGCCTTCGTCCGTCGGGTGCACGGCCAGCAGCCGATCGAGCCGTAGCCCTGCTTGAACAGCTCGTTGACCGGGACGTTCCAGCGGGCGATGTAGGCGTCCACGTCCGCCTGCGACCAGGCCGCGATCGGGTTGACCTTGACCTTGCCGCGCCGCGCGTCGAACGTCACCACAGGCGTGTTGGCACGGGTCGGCGACTCGTCCCGGCGCAGGCCGGCGGCCCAGGCGTCGTACCCGGACAGCGCCCGCTCCAGCGGCTCCACCTTGCGCAGCTGGCAGCAGTCGTCCGGCGACTTGTTGAACAGTCGCGGACCGTACTGGCCGTCCTGCTGCCCCACGGTGAGCCGGGGCCGGATCGACCGGACGTTCACCGGCAGCGTCCGGGCCACCTCGTCGCGCACCCGCAGTGTCTCCGGGAAGTGCAGACCGGTGTCGAGGAAGACCACGTCCACCCCCGGGGCGACCCGGGACACCAGGTGGGCCAGGACGGCGTCGGCCATCGAGCTGGTGACGCAGAAGCGGTCACCAAAGGTCTGCGCCGCCCAGCGGGCGATCTCCAGGGCGGGGGCGCCCTCCAGGTCCTGAGCCGCCTGCTCGGCCAGCGTCCGCAGCTCGTCCGGGCTGCGCCCGGCCGGGTCGGTCGAGGTCTGAGCGCCCGGACCGACCAGGCGCAGGCTCGCGGCGGAGACGAGACTCATCGGGTCACCGCCCGGGAGAGCAGCCCGGTGAACTTCACCGAGAAGACCCGTGCGCAGGCGTGGCACTCCCAGGCGCCGTGCCCCGCCTCGTGCGGCCGTAGGTCCTCCTCGCCGCAGTACGGGCAGTACAGGGGTGCCGCTCGGTTCTCGCTGCTCATCGCAGTTCCTCCTCGTCGACTCTGATCACCCAGTTGGCGAACGTCTCGCCCTCGCTCCGCCCGGCCAGGTAGCGACGGGCCAGCCGTTCCACGTACTCCGGAAGCTCGTCGGCGGTGGTCTTCAGACCGCGCAGCTTGCGGCCGAAACCAGCCTTCTGCCCCTGCGCCATGCCCAGCCCGCCGCCCAGGTGCACCTGGAAGCCCTCCACCTGGCGGCCGTCCGGGCCGACCACCAGCTGGCCCTTGAGGCCGATGTCGGCGACCTGCGTGCGGGCACAGGCGTTCGGGCAGCCGTTGATGTGGATCGAGATGTCCGCGTCGAAGTCGCGCAGCCGCTGCTCCAGCCGGGCCACCAGCTCCTCGCCGCGGGCCTTCGTCTCGACGATGGCCAGCTTGCAGTACTCGATGCCGGTGCACGCCATCGTGCCGCGTCGCCAGGCCGACGGCCGGGCCTCCAGCCCGATCCCGCGCAGCGCGTCGACAAGCGACTCCGTCCGCTCCGACGGCACGTCGAGCACCAGCAGCTTCTGGTACGGGGTGAGCCGCACCCGGTCGCTGCCGTGCGCCTCGACCACGTCGGCCAGCTGGGCGAGCTGCCCACCGGAGACCCGCCCGACCACCGGGGCGGCCCCCACGTAGTGCCGCCCGTCGGCCTGCTCGTGCACGCCCACGTGGTCGACCGGCTTCGCCGGCAGCTCCGGGGCGGGACCGTCGAGCAGCGTACGGCCCAGGTACTCCTTCTCCAGGACCTCCCGGAAACGCTCCACGCCCCAGTCGGCCACCAGGAACTTCAGCCGGGCCCGGTTACGCAGCCGGCGGTAGCCGTAGTCGCGGAAGATCCCGACCACGCCGGCCCACACGTCCGGCACCTCGGCCAGCGGCACCCAGACGCCGAGCCGCTGGGCGAGCATCGGGTTGGTGGAGAGCCCGCCACCGACCCAGACGTCGAAGCCCGGCCCGTGCTCGGGGTGGTCGACGCCGAGGAAGGCGATGTCGTTCGACTCGTACGGGGTGTCGACCAGCCAGGAGATGGAGGTCTTGAACTTGCGGGGCAGGTTGGAGAACTGCTTGTCCCCCACGTACCGGGAGACGATCTCGTCGATCGCCGGGGTCGGGTCGAGCAGCTCGTCGCGGGCCACCCCGGCGACCGGGCTGCCCAGCACGATCCGTGGGCAGTCGCCGCAGGCCTCGGTCGTCTGCAGGCCGACCGACTCCAGCCGACGCCAGATCTCCGGCATGTCCTCGACGCGGATCCAGTGGTACTGGATGTTCTGCCGGTCGGTGATGTCGGCGGTGTCCCGGGCGAACTCCCGCGAGATGTCCGCGATCACGCGCAGCTGAGCCAGGCTGAGCTGGCCGCCGTCGATGCGGACCCGGAGCATGAAGAACTCGTCCTCCAGCTCGTGCGGCTCCAGCACGGCGGTGCGCCCGCCGTCGATGCCCGCCTTGCGCTGGGTGTAGAGGCCCCACCAGCGGAAACGGCCGCGCAGATCCTGCGGGTCGATGGAGGCGAAGCCGCGGTGCGCGTAGATGTTCTCGATGCGGGCCCGGACGTTGAGCGGGTCGTCGTCCTTTTTGATCCGCTCGTTGGGGTTGAGGGGCTCGCGGTGGCCGAGCGCCCACTGACCCTCACCCCGGGGCCGGCGTGGCGCCCGGGCCGGGCGGGCCGTCGGGTCCTCGGAACGGGCCGGGATGCTGCTGACCGCCATCGCGGCGTCCTCCGTTGTCTGCTGTGCCTCGGGCTACGCGGGGCGCGGCGGCCGGCCCGCGTAGCGGGCGGGACAACGGTGTCTTCAGACAGCCGGCGCGGAGCGCGCCCGAGACGGATTGGTCGGGCGTCGTCAGTAGGCCGGACAGATCGCGCTGCGCACGCGGCCGTAATCGACGTGGCGACGAGCCACGAAGCGGCGGACGACTGCGGCGGTCATAGGCCCATGCTGCCACACCCCATGGGGGCCGGCCAATGTCCGCGTGCTGGATCCCACATCACGGGCCGGAGGTCAGCCGACCAGCTGGTCACCCAGGACAGTTCGGGCATAACGCACCACCCGACCCTGCCGTACGCCGGCGACCAGGCCGTTGTCCCGCAGTGTGGTGAGGTGGTGCGACGCGGTCGCCGGCGCGAGGCCCAGCAGCGCGGCCAGCTCGCCGGTGCTCAGCGGCGAGTCGAGCAGGGCGAGCGCCGCCGCCCGCGTACCGCCGAGGAGAGCGCTCAGCGCCGCGCTGGGCGGCGGCGCATCCCACAGCCCGCCCAGCCCGGTGGGCGGATAGCAGAGGGCGGGCCCGGCGTCGCCCTCCGTGATCGCGTGCACCGTCGGCCCGGAGAACGCGGTGGGCAGCAGCGTCCACGGGCGTCCGTCCAGGCCGGTCGGGCGGGTCGTGCCGACGGCGACTCGCAGCGCCGCGCCGTCCCACCGGATCAACGGGTGCAGCTCGCGGAGCAGGGTGCGCCCACCCTGCTCGGCGGCGAGTAGCGTCCGCCGCCGGATGTCGGCCAGCGCGAGCGCCCGCAGCCGGGGCCAGTCCGGTGCGATCAGCAGGGTGAAGTACCTGTGGAGCTGCGCGACCAGCTCGTCCGGGGCCAGCCGGGGTGCGCCGGCCCGCTCCAGTTGCCGCCGCACCCGGGACGGGTCGGTGCCGGCGACCGCCCGCAACTCGGCGGCCAGGTTCGGCGCCGCCCCGACCGGGGTGAGGAAATCCGGCACGTAGCCGTTGGACGACCGGAGCACCGCCAACAGCGGTTCCAGACCGGCATCCGGCAGCAGCCGCTCCGCGCGCTCCCGCCACGGGCGGTGCATCCAGTACTTCGCGGGCTTGCGCAACGCACAGGAGCTGGCCACCAGCTCGGCCAGCGGCGAGTGCACGAACCGGACCCGGCTCAGGTCGTCGGGCGAGAACCGAACCTCGATCACCTATGGATTCGACCACGTTCGAACGGTTCGGCGACAGCGCGGGGCGGCCCGAGGATCCTGGTATGGAGTACAGGCAACTGGGCCGGTCGGGCCTGCGCGTCAGCGCGGTCGCGTACGGCAACTGGGTCACCCACGGCAACCAGCTCGACGACGACGCGGCCGCCGCGTGCGTGGCCGCCGCCCTGGACGCGGGCATCACCACGTTCGACACCGCCGACCGGTACGCCCAGGGGCGGGCCGAGGAGGCGTTGGGCAGGGCGCTGAGCGGCGTCCGGCGCAGCTCGATCGAGCTGTGCACGAAGGTGTGCCTGCCGGTCGGGCCGGGGGCCAACGACGCCGGGCTGTCCCGCAAGCACGTCATCGAGAGCTGTCACGCCTCGCTACGCCGGCTGGGCACCGACTACATCGACCTCTATCAGGCGCACCGGTACGACGACAGTGTGCCGCTGGAGGAGACGATGCTGGCCTTCGCCGACCTGGTCCGTCAGGGCAAGGTGCTCTACGTCGGCGCATCCGAGTGGACCGGCCCGCAGCTGCGCGCGGGAATGCGGCTCGCCGCCGAGCTGCACCTCCCGTTCATCGCCAACCAGCCGCAGTACTCGATGCTGTGGCGGGTGGTGGAGGCCGAGGTGTCGCCCGCCTGCGCTGACCTCGGCCTGGGCCAGCTCGCCTGGTCGCCACTGGCGATGGGCGTGCTGACCGGCCGGTACGAACCGGGCGGCCGTCCGCCCGCCGGCTCCCGGGCCACCGACGGCTTCGGTGGCTCGTTCATCGCCCGCTACTCCTCGGATCTGCTGCTCTCCCGGGTACGCCAGCTCCGGCCGATCGCCGAGGCCGCCGGCTGCACGATGGCCCAGTTGGCGGTGGCGTGGGTGCTGCGCCGTCCGACGGTGGCGGGCGCGATCGTCGGCGCGTCCCGGCCCGAGCAGCTCGCCGAGACGGCACGGGCCGCCACGGTACGGCTCGACGACGAGCTGATGGCCCGGATCGACGCCGTACTCGACGAGCTGGTGGAGCGTGATCCGGCGAAGACCGCCCGTCCGAACGACGTGATGCCCGCCTGGCGCCCACCGCCTGCCGCCGGCTGACGCCCACGGCGGGGGTGGCCGTGGCAGGCTCGGGCCGTGGGGCAATTGTCCGAGAGGTCGGTTGGGACGGCGTGGGAGCACCTGCGCCGCCTGCCGGTCTGGCTCCCCCCGGCGCTGTTGACCCTGGCGGTGACAGTGGCCGGGCTGGGCTCCGCCCAGCTCTGGCGTGACGAGCTGGCGACCTGGAGCGCGGCCACCCGCTCGCCCCGCGACCTGGCCCGCCTGGCCGGCACCATCGACGCCGCCACCGGGCCGTACTACCTGCTGATGCACGGCTGGACCAGAGTCTTCGGCGACTCCACCATCGCCCTGCGGGTACCGGCCGTGCTGGCGATGACCGCAGCCGCCGGGTTGCTCGCCGTGCTCGGCGCGCAACTCGTCGACCGGCGTGCCGGCCTCTTCGCGGGGCTGCTGTTCGCGGTGCTCCCCGGCACCTCCCGCTACGGCCAGGAGGCCCGCCCGTACGCGCTGGCCACCATGCTCGCGGTGCTCGCCACCCTGCAGCTGGTGACCGCGCTGCGTCGACCGAGCTGGGCCCGTTGGGCCGGTTACGCCGTCGCCGTCGCCGCGCTCGGGCTCATCCATCTGATCGCGCTCACCCTGCTCGCCGCGCATGCGCTGGTCGTCGTCATCACCTGGTGGCGTGGCCCGGCCGCCGCCGGCATCGCCTCGCCGGTCGCCGGGACCACGCCGACCCACCACACCGCGCCGGTCCACCACACCACCCCGACCCACGACAGCGCGCCGACCCACGACAATGCGCCGGTCCACGACAATGCGCCGACCGCCCGTCCCGGCGGCCGGGACGGGCGGATTTGGCGGTGGGTGATCGCCCACCCCAGGAAGAAACCGGACAGCGACGTGATGCCGATGACGAAACCCTGGCGGTATCCGCTGATCGCGA
>NZ_JBFAPG010000352.1:0-6766 GCF_040675595.1 Micromonospora sp. NPDC049580 | reverse complement strand
CAAACTCGCCCACCGGGCGGCCCGGGCGGCGGCGCGGGGGCCGGGGGGGGGGGGGGGGGGGGGGGGCGCCCCCCCCCCCCCCCCGACTCCCGATCAGGTGGCAGTGACGGTGAGGTTGAGCGAGCGGGTCTCCCCGCTGGTGTAGGTGACCGTCACCCGGGCGGTGAAGGTCCCCTTGCGCGTGTAGCTGTGACTCGTCGACCGCAGGGTCGCGCCGTGCGTGACGGCGCTGTTGTCGCCGAAGTCCCACGCGTAGTCGGTGATGCTCTGCCCCGACGGTGCCGTCGCGGTGGCGGTCAGCGTGGTGGTCAACGGCGCGGTGCCGCTGGCCGGGTTGGCCGCGAGCGACAGCGTCCCGCCCGGTTCCTGCTTGACGCCGGCCCCGTTGAACCGCAGCCAGTCGAGCGAGAGCAGGTCCGGTGTGCCGCCGACCTGTGCGGCGTTGACGAACTTCACGTACAGGACGGTGGTGCCGGCGGGTTTGTTGGTCAGCGTGACGGTGGGCGAGACCAGGTTGTCCCACCCGCCGGTGGAGCCGATGGAGGCCGAGCCGATCAGGGTGCCGGTGGGGGAGCCGGTGCGCAGCTCGATCGTGCCGCCGAGGCCACCGTTGGTCACCCCGAGCGTCACCGAGCCGATGTTGCGCAGGTCCACCGGCCCGTACGCCGCCCAGTCGTTGTGGTCGACGTCGCCGAGCCGCTTGCCGGCGCGGGCGGTGGTCCGGTCGTTAACGGTGAGGCCGGACTGGGCGCTGAAGTGCTCGGCCTCCTTGCTCTTGGGTTGCAGCTGCGCCCGGGTCGAGCCGGTCAGCGCCGGTACGCCGCCGGCCGCGCCGCCGTCGGTGTACTGCGCGGTGACGACGGTGTAGAGGTTCTGCCCCGGCCCGTGGCCGTCACCGGCGTCCGCCTCGGTCGCGAGCAGTCCCGAGCAGCCGGTGTAGACGTCCAGCGGGTGGGCGTGCGTGTCGTGGCCGAGTTGGGTCTGGACGGTCACCTTGGCGCAGTCGATGGTGGTGTCCTCCGGGTCGGTGACAATCACCGTGTAGGGGATCTTGTCGCCGAAGTCGAAGAACCCGCCGTCGGGCACGGTGATGGTCACCGTGGGTCGGGTGTTGCCGACCACCACGTCGGTGACGGCGCTGGCGGTCAACCCGTTGCCGCTGTTGCGCACGGTCAGCCGGGCGGTGAACTTCCCGGCCGTCGAGTAGGTGAAGCTCGGGTTGGCGGCGGTGGAGTCGGTGGTGCCGTCGTTGGTGAAGTCCCAGGCGTAGCTGAGCGCCGAGCCGTCACCGGCCGCCGTACCGGCCGAGGAGAAGCTGACCGCGAGCGGCGCGCGTCCGCTGTCCGGGGTGGCGGCGATCTTCGCGGTCGGCGGTCGGCCGTTGGCCACGTAGTCGATCCGGTAGATGCCGGCGCCGGCGTTGCTGCCGCCACGACCGCTGCCGGTGCCCTCGCCGAAGTCGATGACGTAGAGCGAGCCGTCCGGGCCGAACTCCGCCTCGAAGGGCTGGATCCAGCTCATGTTGTCGAAGATTCCGTTGATCGACTGGAGGTCGCCGACCGCGGTGGGACCGAAGCGCGAGTTGGTGAAGGTCTGCGCGGTCCGGTGGATCGAGAGCGTCTTGAACCACTTGCGGGTGAACTCGTACGTGATCCACTTGCCGTCGAAGTACTCCGGGAACTTCGTGGTGCGGGTGTTGGCCGGGTCGTAGTCGTAGACCGGCCCGCTCATCGGGCCGCCGCCCCCGGTGCCGACCTCCGGGAACTGGCTGGAGGCGGAGTACGCGTACCAGACCAGCGCCGACTTCGCCGCCGGCAGGGTGGTCAGGCCGGTGTTGTTGGGGGAGTTGTTCGTCAGCGCCGCGCAGGTGAACTTCGGCCCGGAGGTGCTGGTGGCGAAGTTGTAGTCGTTGAACGGGATGTTGTTGCCGACGCAGTACGGCCAGCCGTAGTTGCCGGCGGCGGTGATGCGGTTGAACTCGACAGTCCCCTCCGGACCGCGGTTGGGGTCGGCGGCGCGGGCGTCCGGGCCGTAGTCACCGACCAGCACCGCGTTCGTCTGCGGCTCGATGGTGATCCGGAACGGGTTGCGCATACCCATCGCGTAGATCTCCGGCCGGGTCTTCGCCGTGCCGGCCGGGAAGAGGTTGCCGCTCGGCACGGTGTACGTACCGTCGGCCTGCGGGGTGATCCGCAGGATCTTGCCGCGCAGGTCGTTGGTGTTGCCGGCGGTGCCCTGCGCGTCCCAGGCGGCCCGGCCGGCCTGCTCGTCGATGGGGGTGTAACCGCTGGAGGCGAACGGGTCGGTGTTGTCGCCGATCGCTGCGTACAGGCGACCGGCCGCGTCCATGGCCAGCGAGCCGCCCATGTGCGAGTTGGCCCGGCCCACGCCGCGGTACGTCGGAACGGTCAGCAGCCGCTTCTCCGAGGACAGCGCGACGCTGTTGTTCGCCACCGTGAACCGGGACAGGTTGAGCTGTTTGAGGGTCTTGTCGGACCAGAGCAGGTAGACCCAGCCGTTGCTGGCGAAGTTGCGGTCCAGGGTCATCCCGAGCAGCCCGTCGGACTGGTCGGTCATCGCCGAGGTGTAGGCGAAGTCCAGCAGCGTGGTGACCTGGAGCGTGTTCGAGTCGACCACCTTCAGCGCGCCGGTGCGCTGGATGTAGTAGACCTTCCGGTCCGGGGCGACGGCCAGCTCGAAGGGGTCGGCGAGGTTCTCGGTGACCAGGCCCACCCGCTCGAAGTTTCCGGTCCTGGTGGCGGAGCAGTCGCCGGCGACCGCGCCGGCGGCCCACTCGATGCCGTAGCGCAGATGCTCCAGGAACGCCGGCTCGCTGAACCGGGAGCTGGCGTGCCCGCCGGCGGTGAACCACGACCGGCCGCCGTCGTAGCGCTGACACCAGGAGTACGCGTGGTCGACGCCCTCGTCCAGACCGCTGATCCCGTCGCGCACCTTGATCTGCGCGAGGGTGTGCACGTTGCCGGTCGGGTTGGTCCGCCAGTTGTACCACTCCTCGCTCTGCTCCCACAGCTCCGGCAGGTTGCGGGTGGAGGGGTGGGCGCGGTCGAGGACCTTGACCCGGCCCGGGTACGTGCCGCCGGTGGCCGAGAAGTCGGGGTGGTAGTCGAAGATGGTGCCGACCAGGCCCTCGTACCACGGCCAGTCGCGTTCGCTGGCCGAGGCGGCGTGCAGGCCGGCCCAGCCGCCGCCGTTGCGGATGAACGTCTGCAACGCCGCGCGCTGGCTGGCGTTGAGCAGGTCACCCGAGGCGGGGGTGGAGTTGGTGTTGTTGAAGACCAGGGCGTCGAAGGTGGCGAGGTTGGCGTCGGTGAAGGCGCCCGCGTCGGTGGTGGCGACGACCTCGAAGTTGTGAGTGGCGCCGAGCTGCTGGATCGCGGCGACGCCGGCCGGGATCGAGTCGTGGTAGAAGTTGGTGATCTTCGAGAAGACCAGCACCCGGAAGCGCGGGGCGGCCTCGGCGGGCAGGGCGGTGGTGGTGCTCAGCACGGTGGCGACGGTGAGCAGGGCGAGGCAGATCGCGCGCAGGTGTTTGGGCATGGGGGCGCTCCCTGTCGGACGGTGAGGGTCGGAAAGCGCTTTCTTGCTGCCCGCATCACGGTACTGACAGCCAGTGACGACCGTCAATAGCCTCGGGTAAGCGGTTTCCTGACGCGGCAGCGGGACACCGCGCCCGCGCGGCGGCGCTTACGATGTCCCCTGGACACGCTCCGGGACATCGTGAATGCGGCGCTCGGCAGCGTCGTCGCGACCGGCGCGGCGTTCGAGCAGATCGTCATCGCCGTGTTCCGGGTCCGGGACGGTCAGATCCTGTCGTACCGCG
This sequence comes from Micromonospora sp. NPDC049580, assembly GCF_040675595.1. Classification (NCBI taxonomy): domain Bacteria; kingdom Bacillati; phylum Actinomycetota; class Actinomycetes; order Micromonosporales; family Micromonosporaceae; genus Micromonospora; species Micromonospora sp. NPDC049580. The sequence continues at coordinate 2,925 of NZ_JBFAPG010000352.1, read as the reverse complement.
ACTACATCAACCCACTGCCGCTGCTCGATGCGTTGGCCACCATCACCGGCGGCACTCACGCGTAGGCCGCCGCCCGTCGACCTGCGTCACCGAGAGGCGGGCCGCAGGTGCCCCCGGGGCAGCGACCTTCCCTGGCCGACGTCGAGCTGGCCGGGCGGGACCTGGAGGGTTTCTCTCCGACGTGATCAAGCGCGTGCGTCTGCCGCGATCCGTGTCGAAAGGCGTCCCGGATGGACTGAGACATCGATGCATGTCACTCTGACTCTGGACCGAGTCAGCTTTCGGTCCGCTCTTTCAACGCCGTTCCGGGAAGGACGCTCATGCGCACATTCGCCCACCGGACCGCGGCGGGTTTCGCCGCCGTCCTGATCGCCGCGCTGGCCGTGACGCTGCCGGGGTCGCCCGCGGTGGCCGGCGAACCGTTCCAGAGCCCGGACCAGGGCCTGGTCTTCTACTCGAGCTACCCGACCGAAGTGGCCGGCAGGCTGGCCACACCCGACGGCATCTGCCACCAGGTCCCGGCCGACGCGGCCTGGATGCTCACCTGGAGCGGTGGCTTCGGTTCGGTGCCCGGCTACCGGACCCCCGACTGCAGCGGTCCGGCAACCGAGCTCAACAACTTCCACAGCTGGCCGGAGGGCCGCTACCTCACCTACCGGGCCAGCTGACAGCTGGCCGGCCGCGTACGACGATCACAGGTCGCCAGCGCCGCCGTTCGGCCTGTCGCTCCGTCGTCGATCGGCGCTCTCCGTTCCCGCCGGCGCGAGCCGACCGTTGGGCATGTGCACGACCCGGAGGAACGCGGGCAGCCGCCACGGCCGTGGCCCGCCGATGACGACGTCGCGCCGCAGCATCGCCTGCGCGATGCTGATCCGGCCGAACATCATCAGGTTGAACCGGGCGGGCTGGAACCTCACGCGCACGTCGAACGGGGCGTCGGGCGGTGCGATCCACACCCTGCGGTCGCCCAGCGTCAGCGTCGTGGTCGGCGTGAACGCCGATCGGAACTGCACCGACACGTGGTGGCGAGGCATCGGCAGCTCGGTGTTGAGCAGCACCCCGTACGAGTCGCGCAGCATGTCGAACATGAACAGGTCCCAGTAGAGCGCGGCGTGTTCGTCCGGCATCGGCCACGGTCGGCGCAGCGCCCGCGCGATGTCCCAGCCGTGCACGAGCAGCTCGTTGGTCAGATGGGCGAACAGGCCGCCGAGCGTCACCCGCGCGTTGCCCAGCCAACTCACCGTCGACCGCGGATCCGCGGTCGTGACCAGGAGGCGGGCGATCGCGGTGTTCAACTGCGGCAGCAGGACTTCCGGCTCCCGCTCGGTGAAGTGGGCGAGCACGTGGCTGTTGACGTCGGCCACCGTGTCGACGTTCGTGACGGCGAGCATGTCCTCCAGGCCCGGCACCCGGATGGTGACCTCGGTGCCCTCCAGTCTGGCCACGTACAGCACCGCGATCGACACCACGTGCGCGACGGTGTCGGCGAGGGTCCAGTCGTCGGTGACCAGGACCGTGGGCGAGGGCGCGGCGGCCACCATCTCGGTGAACCGGTCGGCAGCCGCCCGCAGGGCCGTGTTCGCCAGATTCCAGCGGTCCGGGCCTGCCGTTTCACTCACGTCCAGCAGTATCGGGCATTCGCTCACACCGGACTTCTCCGAACGTGCGCTCATTCGCCAGTTCCGGGCCGCCGTCACGAGCTACCTCACCCGCTTCGGTGGTGTGGCTATCGTTCTGACATGCTTCGCGACTCATCCCGCGCCGTCGGTGCCGCCTTCCTCGCGGACGGCCCGGCCGATGGCGTCGACCTCAGCCTGTTCGGACAGTTCACGGGCTCCTGGGCACTGGACTGCACCGAGTACGACCCAGATGGGTCCTCGTCCGTCCGCCGGGGCGAGTGGCACTTCGGGTACGCGTTGGGCGGTCGGGCGACCACCGATGTCTGGATCCTGCCCGGCGTCGAACACGGCGTCAGCGTGCGTTTCCCCGATTCCACGGCGGGTCCGGGAATCTGGCGCTCGACGTGGGTGGGGCCGGGCCGGCATCGGACGCACACCTTCCGGGCCGCCCGCGTCGGCGAGCAGATCGTGCTCGACGGCGGTGATTTGCGGTGGACCTTCTCCGACATCGGCGCCGACGAGTTCCGCTGGCGCAACGAGGCACAGCAGCCCGACGGAACGTGGCGAGTTCAGCAGACCTTCCAGGTGTGGCGACAGGTCTGACCGTTGCCGCGACCGGCCACGCTCCGCCGATGACCCGCCGGGGAGCAGCTCCCGCCGGCCGCGACGATCCTGTCAGCCGGAGGTGGTGAAGGTGATAAAGGTGTCGGGGGGCCGCGTTTCGGCAGTCGCACCGTCGTGGACCTCCCACGCGTCCCCGACGACCTGTTCTGCCACCCGCGACCAGAACGCTTCGACACCGGTGTTGTAACGCTGGAAGCCGATACTCCACCTTCCGGGGCACAGTGCGATGACCTGAACGGCAGCGGTACGGCCGACGCCTGTGCGACGCAGCGCGCGGACGACGAAGAAACTGGTGACGGACCTGCCGCCGTCCTCGGTCGGCGTGGTCATCACGAACCCTGCCGTACGGCCGGCCGCGGTAATCAACCATGCCCGGCGTTGCGGGTCGACGCCGGCGAGAAACCGGTCGAGTGGCCGGTCGTTGAACGTGCCATCATCGTTGGGGACGTGACCGTACGCCTCTGACAGGTCATGGCGATACAACTGACCCAGATTGCCGAGCACCGCCCGGTGCGACCGGTCGACCGGTATCAGCGCGACGGGGTTCGAGGGCGGGCGAGGCGGCATCGCAGCTTCCCAGGGCACCGCGGCAGTCTTGCATGCCGACCGGGGCGCTCTGACCGGGTGCGCACGGCCAGCAGTGGAAGGGCGCACAACGGCTCTGCGGGCCGGCGCCCCCGGC
>NZ_JBFAPG010000351.1:0-6775 GCF_040675595.1 Micromonospora sp. NPDC049580 | reverse complement strand
CCCAACTGGGTGTGGACCGGCTCGTCGAGCAGCTCGCGGCGGTCGGCGTACGGGCCGGTGGGCTGCACGGCGGCCCGTCGACGTGGATGCCCCGGGCCGCCACATCCGTGGCGACCAGGACGTTCATCCGGCCCTCACGGAACTCGGCCAGGGTCTTGGTCCGCATCCGCTGGGTCTTGCCGCCGTGCAGCCCACCGGCCCGTACGCCGACCGCCGCGAGCTGCTCGACGAGCCGGTCCACACCCAGTTGGGTGCGGGCGAAGACCATGGTCCGCCCGTCCCGGGCGGCGATCGACGCGGCCACCGGGAACTTCTCGTGCGGCGGGATCAGGAGCATGTGGTGATCCATGGTGGACACCGACGCGGTGGACGGCGCGGTGGAGTGGGTCACCGGGTCGTTCATGAACCGCCTGACCAGCGCGTCGACGTCACCGTCGAGGGTGGCCGAGAAGAGCAGCCGCTGACCGTTGGCCGGCGTCTTCGCCAGCAGTTCGGTCACCTCGGGCAGGAAGCCCATGTCGGCCATCTGGTCAGCCTCGTCGAGCACCGTCACCTCGACGTCGTCGAGCTGGCAGATGCCCCGCTCGATCAGGTCGCCGAGCCGGCCCGGGGTCGCAACGATGACCTCCACGCCGCGCCGGAGCGCGTCGATCTGGCGGTCGTACGGAACGCCGCCGACGGCGGTCTTCAAGAAGATGCCGACGGACTTGCCCAGCGGCACCAGCGCATCGTTGACCTGCATGGCCAGCTCACGGGTGGGAACCAGGACCAGGGCGCGCGGCCGCATCGGCCGGGCCCGGTTGCGGGTGGCGAGCCGAGCGATCATCGGCAGGCCGAAGGCGAGCGTCTTGCCCGACCCGGTCTGCCCACGGCCCAGCACGTCCCGGCCGGCGAGGGCGTCCGGAACGGTGGCCCGCTGGATCTCGAACGGAGCGGTGATGCCCTGGCGGGCCAGGGCACGAACCAGCGGCTCGGGCAGACCCAGGCCGGCGAAGTCGATCGGCTCGGCGGTCTCGGACGGAGTGTTCTCGGTCGAGACCGGCTCGGCCGCGACGACGCTGGACGTCTCCGGGGCTGCGTCGATCGCCACCGGGGTGGAATCGAAAACGGACGAAACGGTGCTGGAGTCAGCAGAGGTGGTCAACAAATGCCTTTCGAGCGGGGCGCATCTTCGCGATGGCCTGCCGCGGCTGTGCCGCCGGATCGCCCGCAAGATCGCCCAAGGGCGCGCACCACGCGCGCCGGGTCAGTGATCTCGACCAGTGTACGGCGGTTCGGCGAAGTCGCCAGCCGGTTGACCGACGGTAGTGGGCGGACTCACGGACCCGCGAACCCGCCCGGCCGCCGGATCAGCCGTTGAGCACGCTGCCCACCAGGCCGTCCAGGGCATCGTTCGCGAGCAGGACGACCAGCACGCTGATCCCCACCAGCAGCCCCAACGCGGCGATCAGGACGATCACCACCCGGGTGTTTCGCGATCGCTCGGCCGGCGTGTCCGACCAACCCTGGGCGAGGATGTGCCCGGTCAGCGACCCGGAATTCTCCACCGCCGCGTTGGCCGGCAGGGCGATCGTGGCGAATCCCGGCCCCTCACCGCCGCCGTAGACGGTGCCCGCCAGGTCGGTGCCGCCGTTGCGCCTTCCGGCGTGCGGGCCGGCCGGCGCGTCCCGCCGGGCGGGGCCTCCCGGCGGCGTGGTCGTCCGGTAGCCCGTACCACCGGTCGCCGGCGTGCCGGCGGTGGACGGTGGCCAGCTCGGCAACGCGGGCGCCGGCACCACCGGTGGGGCCGAGACAGGAGCCTCGGCCCGTGCGCCGCTCGGGGCCGACAACGCAGCATCCGACGTCCGGGCGCTGCTCGCGGCCGACGTCGCGGCATCCCGGGTCTGCTGTGCCCCGGTCGGGGCGACGTGCGAGGCGTTGACGGTTCGGGGTGCCGCGTCGGTCACGGACGGCCACGCGGCCGGCGGCGCGGAGACCGACGCGGTGGCCCGTACGCCCGGCGTGCCGATCGTCGCCGGGGGCGGCGGGAACGGTGGCGCCGGCATCGGACCGGGCGGCGGCGGTGGCGCGGGCACCGGCGGGCCGGGCGGCGGCATCGGCGGCCCGGGAACCGGTGGTGTCGGCGGACCCGGCATGGGCGGCAGCGGCGAGGGCGGCGGCACGGGTGGCCCTGGCACGGGCGGCACCGGGGCCGGTGGCGGCGTGGGGGAGGGGCCCGGCGTCGGCGACGGGCCGGGCGGGTACGGACCCGGACTCGGCGCGGGCTCCGGGTCACCGGGCGCGGGAGGCGTCGGTTCCGGGGTCGGCGGCTCGGGAGGCTGCACCGGCTCGGGAGGCTGCGCCGGCTCCGGTTGCTCGGGACTGACCGGCCCCGACCGGTAGACGGCGGACGTGCTGGCCCGGGAGTCCGGCGTGCCCTCGCTGCCGGCCGCGACCCGGCTGCTGCCCGGCACCGTGGCGCTGGCCCGCGCGGGAGCGGTCGAGGTGGCTCGCTGGCCGGGCAACGGGACGCCGACCGGGCTGGCCGAGCCGGTCGCCCGGTAGGTGGTCGCGCTGGCCGGGGCGCTCGCCGGGAGATCACCGGGCAGCGCTTTGACGGTCGCGACGCTCGCGCGGGCCCGCACCGGGGCCGCGGCGGTCGGGGCAGGGGCAGCGTCATCCGGCGCCGGCTGCTCGACGTCCGCCTCGCGGGGCTGAGCGATGGCAGCGTTCTCGGCGCGAGCGTCGTCGGTGCCAGCGTCGTTCGCGGCGTCGTCCTCGGGCGTGGCGGCCTTCGCGTCGTCCGTGGCAGCCTTCGCGTCGTCGGCGGCCTCCGTGGGGGCCTGCCCGTCGAGCGTGGCGGCGGCTTCGCCGTCGAGCGGGTCGGCCTCCGTCAGCGCGGAGTCGACACTCTCCGCCGGATCTCTCTGCTCGGCCATCTCCGCCCTCCGCGCCACGCTCGCACCCGGCCCGTGACATCGGACCGGATGTGCCTGGTTGTCACCGTGCCACAGATCGCCCCGGGCGGACAGCCGGAGGCCGTGTGGCGGCTCAGCGGTCGGTGCTCGGGCTGTTCGTCGGGCTGTCGCTGGACGTCCCGCTCCGGCTGGTGGACGGTGTGGCGGCCGCGGAGGCTGATGCGCTGGCCGGTGCCGTGGTGGGTGGCGGCGGCGGGGTCGACGGCGTGTTCGTCGGGCTGCCCGTCGGGGTCGGCGTGCTGCTGCCGGTCGGCTTCGGGGTCGGGGTGCCGGTGGGCTTGGGGGTGGCCGATCCGGTCGGCTTGGGCGTCGGCTTGGTGGTCGGCGTCGGCTTCGCGGTGGGGGTCGGCTTGGTGGGCGGGGTCGGCGTGGTGGTGGGGGGCGGCGGAAGGGGCACGGTCGGAGTCGGCACCGCCCCGATCACCCGGGTCGCGGCGTAGAGCCGGGACCAGCCGACCACCGAGATCTTGACCACGTCGCCGGTCGTGGGCGCCTGCACCATCTTGCCGTTACCGATGTACATGCCGACGTGGTGGATCGTGGTCCAGCTGCTGCCGGAGGCGAAGAAGAGCAGGTCGCCGGGGAGCAGTGCGCTCTGCGGCACGGTGCGGGAACGGGTAGCCGCGTACTGGTCGCGGGAGACCCGGGGCAGGTCGAAGTAGTCGGCGCCCGGGGACCGGTACGCCGCCCACATCAGACCGGAGCAGTCGAACTCGTCCGGCCCCTCCTCCGACCACTTGTACGGGTCGCCGAGCTGGGCGAGCGCGTACCGGACGGCGGCAAGCGCCCGCGGGTGCGCGGACATCCCGCTGCTGCTCTGGCCGACGACGTAGCCCGCGCCCAGCTGCTGCTCGGCGGCCTCCTGCTGACGCTCGAGCTCGATCAGCTGCGTGGCGTTGTCCTTGCGCAGTTTGAGCAGGCTGGCCTCGGCGGTGCGCAGCGCCTTCTCGCCGGTGGCGAACTCGGCCTCGGCGGCGTCAACGGCGGTCTTGGCCGTGGCGTGCGCCTGGTAGGCGGCCTGCTCGTTGGCGCGAGCCCGGGACAGCTCGCCGGCCACGGCGGTGGTGGCGCCCTCGACCTTCTCGCCACGGTTGATCCGCTGGAGCCGGCTCAACCCCTGGATGTCGTTGGCGAAGTCACCGGGCGGCAGGGCGGCGGCTGCCTTGACCGCGTCCGAGGCGGCCGCGTCGGCTGCCTGCTGGGCGCGCAGGAGGGCGTCCTGCGTGGTCGCCAGCACCTTGCCGGCGGCGGCGAGCTGGGCCTGCGCGTCGGTGCGTTTCTGCCGGGTCAACAGGAGTTGGTCGCCGAGCAGGCCGACCTGGCTCTCGGCGGCGGCGATCTGGGCGGCCAGCGGGCCGGCGCCGACGTTGACCACCGGCGGGGCGGGGATGCCGGCGACGGGCGGGCTGCCGGGCACCTGCGGCGCGCCGATCGACGGCGGGCGGGCGCCGGTGTCCGGCACCGTCGTGGGCACGGCGGGCTCGGCGTACGCGGGAGTGGCCAGCACGGCGGCGGCGATCGCGCCGAGCAGGGCTGCCCAGAGCTTCGGTCGCAGCACCGGCGAGATCACCGGGCTCCGTCGTCGCTGCCGTCGCCCGCGCCCGCTGTCGACCATTCCACTCCCCGTCCGGTGCTCGGCGCCGCGCTTGGTGGGCACGGCCGTCGGGACGGTACCAGTGTGTGAGTTCCGCCCCACCTTGTCTTACCGCACGACGGCAGTGATGTCGATGCATCGGTGGGTTACGGGAGGCTGAGAGTCCGGTGAAGTGGATCCCTGCCGCCGACCGTGCCGCCGGGGCCACCGGAACGCCGACGTACCCTCGGGAGGGACCGCAGGTGGAAGGGACGTGCCATGGACGCCGGACTCAAGCGTGAGCTCGAAGCGAAGGTGTACGCCGGTGAGCGGCTGAGCCGCGAGGACGGCATCGCCCTCTACGACAGCGACGACCTGACCTGGTTGGGGCGGCTGGCGCACCACAAGCGCACCGAGCTCAACGGCGAACGGGTGATGTTCAACGTCAACCGTCACCTCAACCTCACCAACGTGTGCTCGGCGTCGTGTGCGTACTGCTCGTTCCAGCGCAAGCCGGGCGAGAAGGACGCGTACACGATGCGCATCGACGAGGCGGTCCGCAAGGCCAAGGAGATGGAGGACGAGCAGCTCACCGAGCTGCACATCGTCAACGGCCTGCACCCGACGCTGCCGTGGCGCTACTACCCGAAGGTGCTGCGCGAGCTGAAGGCGGCGCTGCCGAACGTCAAGCTCAAGTGCTTCACGGCGACCGAGGTCCAGTGGTTCGAGAAGATCAGCGGCCTGAGCGCCGACGAGATCCTCGACGAGCTGATGGACGCCGGCCTGGAGTCGCTGACCGGCGGCGGCGCGGAGATCTTCGACTGGGAGGTCCGGCAGCACATCGTCGACCACGCCTGCCACTGGGAGGACTGGTCGCGGATCCACGCCCTCGCGCACAGCAAGGGCATGAAGACCCCGGCGACGATGCTGTACGGCCACATCGAGGAGCCCCGGCACCGCGTCGACCACGTGCTGCGGCTGCGCGAGTTGCAGGACGAGACCGGCGGCTTCGCGGTCTTCATCCCGCTGCGCTACCAGCACGACTTCGTGGACTCGGCGGACGGCAAGATCCGTAACCGGATCCAGGCGCGCACCACGATGGCCTCGCCGGCCGAGTCGCTGAAGACGTTCGCCGTGTCCCGGCTGCTCTTCGACAACGTGCCGCACCTGAAGAACTTCTGGGTGATGCACGGTCTCTCGGTGGCCCAGCTCTCGCTGAACTTCGGTGTGGACGACCTGGACGGCTCGGTGGTCGAATACAAGATCACGCACGACGCCGACTCGTACGGCACCCCGAACACCATGCACCGCGACGACCTGCTGCACCTGATCTGGGATGCCGGGTTCCAGCCGGTCGAGCGGGACACCCGCTACAACGTGGTCCGGGAGTACGACAAGGCGCCGTCGCTGGCCGAGCGCCGCGCCGAGCCGCAGCAGGTCTGGGCCTGAGGCACCACGTACCCTCGCAGTCGATGACCGAGCAGCGCGGAGCCGAGCAGCAGGGCGGGTTTCCCCGGCGGGACGCCGAGGGACGCGTGCGTACCCTGGGCGATCTGCTCGGGGTGTGCCTGGCCGGCGTGGTCATCGGCGTGCTGGCGCTCGTGCTGTTCGAGTGGGCGTTCGCCTCGTTCGGCGCCGGCGACTTCGGCCACACCAACGGTTGGCTGGCGGTGATCCTGCCGGCCTGGCTGTTCTGGGACGATTTCCGGGCCTGGGATTTCGGCGCGGCCCGGGTGGTGGCGGCGTTCGTCGCGCTGGCGGTCGCGGTGCTCGTGGGGCTGCTGGTCGCCGGGCTGGCCGCCGGGTTCCCGCCGCTGCTGTCCGGCGCGTTGGGGGCACTGGCGTTCACCGTGGCGTACGCGCTGGTCTGGTTCCGCGGCGTCCGTTGGCTGGCCCGCCGGACCGGCTGACCCCGACCAGGTTGACTCTTCCGCCGGCACCGGCGGCTGACGGAGAGAACGGAAGTGGTGCAGGTGAGCGCGGCGGTCAAGTACACGCTGGGCCGGATCGGGCTGTTCGTCGCCGTGCTGGCGGGTCTCTGGCTGGTCGACATGAACGTGTTCCTGAAGCTGATGCTGGCGCTGGTCTTCTCCGCCGCGCTCTCCTTCTTCCTGTTGCGCGGCTGGCGCGACGAGATGGCCGAGGAGATGGCCAGCGCCGCCGAGCGCCGCCGCACCGAGAAGGAACGCGCGGCGGAGAAGACCAGCGCCAGCATCAGCTTCAGGAAGACGTTCATGTCGACCAG
>NZ_JBFAPG010000350.1:0-6779 GCF_040675595.1 Micromonospora sp. NPDC049580 | reverse complement strand
GGCCTGGGCTCGGGGCTTGACCTCGCGGGCCTGGTCGCCGGAGAGGGCCGCGGCCGGGGTGTCGCCGGGAAGCGTGTCGTCCGGCTCGTAGAGCCAGCGCAGCGCCGCCTCGTCGTCGTAGCCGTTGTCGGCGAGCAGGTTGAGCACGCCGGGCAGGTGCTTGAGAACTGTCTCGTTGGCCACCAGCTCCGCGGGTATCCGGCGGATGCCGTCGCGGCGGACCGCCAACAGCTCCCGGTCGCGGATCATCTGGTGCACCTTGCTGATCGACACGTCGAGCCGCTCGGCGACGTCGGGCAGGGCGAGCCAGCCCGCCGGGTCAGTGGGGCCGGCGAGCTCGGGGCCGGGTACGGCCTGGTCGGGTACGGATTCGGTCACCCGATCACCCTGCCACGCCGCGGCCGGCGAGGGCCACCGGCACCCCGCACGGCCAGTCCGCGCCCGCCGACGGGCACCGTCGGTGAGCAGCGGATCAGGGCCACCACCGAGGTGGCGATCACGACGGGACGGACCAGGGACGACTCCGGGCTGTAGCATCCTGTTCAACTCCCACCCCCTGGACACATAGACTCCCTGCCGATGGACACACAGGTCGCCGACACGTTGCTGGGCTCGCTGATCGACGGGCGCTACCGCATTCGCGGTCGCGTGGCCCGTGGCGGCATGGCGACCGTGTACACCGCCACCGACGAACGCCTCGAGCGCACCGTCGCAGTCAAGATCATTCACCCGACCCAGGCGCCCGAGGCACGGGCCCGGATCGCCAACTTCGTGGCCCGGTTCACCGACGAGGCGAAGACCATCGCCCGGCTGACCCACCCGAACGTCGTCGCGGTCTACGACCAGGGCACCCACGCCGGTCTGCCGTATCTGGTGATGGAGTACGTCCGCGGCCGTACGCTGCGCGACGTGCTGGCTGAGCGACGCCGGCTCAACCCGGACGAGGTGCTGGCCATCGCCGAGCAGATGCTCGCCGCGATCGCCGCCGCGCACCGGGCCGGCCTCGTGCACCGCGATGTCAAACCGGAGAACGTGCTGGTCGCCGAGGCGCCCACCGGCGGCGTCGCCAACCTGGTGGACAGCGTCGTCAAGGTGGCCGACTTCGGGTTGGCCCGCGCGGTCGAGGCCAGCGCCGACGAGGAGCAGGGCAACCAACTGATGGCCACCGTGGCGTACGTCGCCCCGGAGTTGGTCACCGAGGGTCGGGCCGACCCGCGCACCGACGTCTACTCCGCCGGCATCGTGCTGTTCGAGATGCTCACCGGCCGGGTGCCGTACGACGGGGACCGTCCGGTGGACGTGGCCTGGCAGCACGTCGACCGGGATGTGCCCGCGCCCTCGACGCTGGTGCCCGGCCTGCCGTCGGCCCTCGACGCTCTGGTCCAGCGGGCCACCCGGCGTGATCCCGCCGCCCGGCCCGCCGACGCCGGCGCGCTGCTGGCCGAGGTTCAGGTCGCCCGGGACCGCCTGGGTGACGTCAACAGCACCAGCACCGCCGTGCTGCGTCGGGTGACGGACGAGCCGCCGGTCTCCCAGCCGACCATGATGGTCGCCACGGTCCGCCCGGCCGAACGGCCGACCTGGGCCCGGCTGCCGGAGGGCGCCAGTCAGGGGCCGGGCCGGCGGCGGGCCGCACCGGAGCCGTCGGAGGGTCTGGGAGCCCGGCTCGCGGCGCTGCGCACCACGGTGCTGGGCAATCCGCAGGGCCGGCTGGCCGTCGCCGCCGTGGTGGTGACGCTGGGCCTGGTGGCCGCGCTGGGCGGCTGGTGGTTCGGTGTCGGCCGCTACACGTCCGCCCCGCAGCTGGTCAGCCTGAGCAAGACCGACGCGCAGGCCCAGGCCGAACGCGCCGGCCTGACCCTGGCGTACGGGGAGCCGCGCTACGACGAGAAGGCTCCGAAGGACAGCGTGCTCGGGCAGGACCCGGCCTCGGCCAGCAAGATCGTCAAGGGTGGCAAGATCACCCTGACCCTCTCGCTGGGTCCGGAGCGCTTCCCGGTACCGGACGTGATCGGCAAGGAGTACGAGCTGGCCGAGGCCGATCTGGTCAACGTCAAACTGGTGGTGGCCAAGGGCACCCCCCGTTACGACGACACCCTGCCGGCCGGCGTCGTCCTGGACAGCTCCCCGAAGGTGGGGGCCGAGGTCAAGCCGGGCACGAAGATCACCCTCATCCTGAGCCGAGGCCGGGCGCCGGTGTCGGTGCCGAACCTGGTCGGCAAGAGCCTCACCGATGCGCGGGCCACCCTGAGCGGGCTTGGCCTGGTGCCGGTGGAGACCTTCAAGGACTCCGACAAACCCAAGGACGAGATTCTCAGCCAGAGTCCGGCCGACGGCGCGGGCGTGGAGAAGGGCACCCAGGTCAAGCTGGAGATCAGCAAGGGTCCGCCGCTGGTCGTCGTGCCCCGGGTGATCGACCTGCCCTGCCCGCAGGCCAAGCAGTTGCTGGAGAGCCAGGGCTACCCGGTGACCGTCGCGTTCAACCCGAACGCCACGGTCCGGATCCAGGCCCCGGGCGAGAATTCACAGGTGCCCCCGGGCACCCCGGTCACCATCACGTGTTTCTGATGCCGACGCTTCGTTCGCGGCCGGTGGGCGCGCACACTCCGACCTCCGGGGGGTTGGCGAAGGCCGCCCTGCCGTACGTCGACGCGACCGGCGCCGAGGCCGTGCAGGTGTACGTCTCCAACTCGCGAGGCTGGGCGCTGCCCCCGGGTGACCCGGCGCAGGACGCGCTGTTCCGCGAGGGCTGCGCCGAGCGGGGCATCCCCGCGTTCATCCACGCCTCGCTGCTGGTCAACCTGGGCTCACCCACGCCGGCCACGGTCGAGAAGTCGGCGCAGACGCTGGCGCACGCGCTGCGCCGGGGTGTGGCGATCGGCGCGCGGGCGGTGGTGTTCCACGCCGGCAGCGCGGTCGACGAGGGGTACGCCGAGGCGGCGATGCGGCAGGTCCTTCGGGAGCTGCTGCCCCTGCTCGACTGGGCCGCCGAGGCCGGTGGGCCGATGCTGCTGGTCGAGCCGAGCGCCGGTGGCGGCCGCTCGCTCGCCTCCCGCGTGGAGCAGCTCGGGCCCTACCTCGACACGGTGGACCGGCATCCCATGCTCGGGGTCTGCTTCGACACCTGCCACGCCTGGGCCGCCGGTCACGACCTGGCCGCCGAGGGCGGGATGACCGCGACCCTGGACACGCTGGTGGCCACCGTGGGGCCCGACCGGTTGCGGCTGGTGCACGCCAACGACTCGAAGGATCTGTGCGGCTCGACCCGGGACCGGCACGAGAACATCGGCAAGGGCACCATCGGCGAGCCGGCCTTCGCGGAGCTGATGGCCCATCCGGCCACCGCCGGTGTCCCCGTGGTGGTGGAAACCCCCAGCGAGAAGCAGCTCGGCCACACCGCCGACATAGCAACCCTCAACCGCCTGAACCCCTAACCCCCCACCCGCACCCCACCCGGCCCCGGGCCCTCCGGGGTGATCAAGAGCTTTGCGTCAGAATCCGGTCTCCGGATGACGCAAAGCTCTTGATCAACAAGGGGTGGGTCAGGCGGCCAGGACCTTGGTCAGGGCGGTGGCCGCTCGGTCGATCGCGGTGTCGTCGACGCCCAGGTGGGTGACCAGGCGGGCGGTACGGGGGCCGAGCACCGAGACCAGTACGCCCTCCGCGCGTGCGGCGGCGGCCAGAGCGCGGGCGTCCAGCGCGTGCTTGGTCAGGTCCAGCGGGACGAGGTTGGTGCGGACCGCTGTGGCGAGCACCCCGAACGGCGCGACCGCCTCGGCGAGCCGGGCCGCCCTCGCGTGGTCCTCGGCCAGCCGGTCGACGTGGTGCGCGAGGGCGTACCGGCCGGCGGCGGCGAGGATGCCGGCCTGGCGCATGCCGCCGCCCATCCGCTTGCGGATCAGCCGGGCCCGTTCGATCTTCTCCGCGCTGCCCACCACCAGCGAGCCGACCGGCGCGCCGAGCCCCTTGGAGAGGCAGACGGACAGCGTGTCGAAGAGCCGGCCGTACTCGGTCAGGGGCACCCCGTCGGCGACGTGCGCGTGCCAGATCCGGGCGCCGTCGCAGTGCAGCGCCACCCCCGCGTCGTCGGCGACACCGCGCAGCTCCCGCAGGGTGGCCAGCGGGATAACCCCGCCACCGCCCCGGTTGTGGGTCTGCTCGACGGCGATCGCGCGGGTGGGCACGGCGAAGTAGCCGTCCGGACGGATCATCCGGGCGACCAGCTCCGGGTCGATGTCCGCGCCGACAGCGGGCCAGGTCCGCGAGGAGATCCCGCCGTACGCGGCCGCGGCGCCGATCTCGTACGTGACGACGTGCGCGTCGGCGTCGCAGAGCAGCTCGTCGCCGGGCGAGACCAGCAGTTGCAGGGCGATCTGGTTGGCCATCGACCCACTCGGGGCGAAGAGCGCCGCCTCGTGCCCGAACAGCGCGGCGACCTCCGCCTCCAGCGCGTTCACGGTGGGATCCTCGCCGTAGACGTCGTCACCGACCTCGGCGGCGGCCATCGCCTCCCGCATCCCGGCGGTCGGCCGGGTCACCGTGTCGGACCGCAGGTCCACGAACGCGTCAGCCATGATCATCCCTTCGTCCGTCGACTGCGGGGCCCGCGTCAGCCACGCAGCATCTCCGCCACGAGGAAGGCCAGCTCCAGCGACTGCTGGGTGTTCAGCCGAGGATCGCAGGCGGTCTCGTACCGGTCGGGCAGGTCGAGGTCCTCGATGCCCTGGGCGCCGCCGAGACACTCGGTGACGTCCTCACCGGTCAACTCGACGTGCAGGCCGCCGGGGTGGGTGTCCAGGCCACGGTGCACCTCGAAGTAGCCGAGCACCTCGTCGACGATCCGGTCGAAGTGCCGGGTCTTGTAGCCGTTGGACGACTCGTGGGTGTTGCCGTGCATCGGGTCGCACTGCCAGACCACCTTGGCGCCGGAGGCCGTGACCTTGGCCACGATCGGCGGCAGGGCGTCGCGGACCCGGTGGTTGCCCATCCGGCTGATCAGGGTGAGCCGGCCGGGGATGTTGTCCGGGTTGAGCTTCTCGCACAGCTCGATCGCCTCGTCCGGCGACGTGGTCGGGCCGAGCTTGACCCCGATCGGGTTGGCGATCCGGGAGATGAAGTCGATGTGCGCGCCGGTGATCTGCCGGGTGCGCTCGCCGACCCAGAGGAAGTGCCCGGACAGCCCGTACGCCCGGCGGTCAGAGACCCGGGTGAGCGCCCGGTCGTACTCCAGGGCGAGGGCCTCGTGGGAGCAGTAGAGGGTGACGGTCCGCAGCGCCTCGTCGTCGGTCATCCCGCAGGCCCGGATGAAGGCCAGCGCCCGGTCGATCTCCCGGGCGATCGCCTCGTAGCGCTCCCCCGCCGGGGAGGTCTTCACGAAGCCCTTGTTCCAGTCGTGCACCGCGTGCAGGTCGGCGAGCCCACCGGCGAGGTACGCCCGCAGCATGTTCATCGCGGCGGCCGAGTTGGCGTACGCCCGGATCATGCGCTGCGGGTCGGCGACGCGGGCGGCCGGGTCGGCCTCCAGCGAGTTGATCATGTCGCCGCGGTAGGCGGGCAGGCCACGCGCGTCGGTGGGCAGCGAGCGCGGCTTGGTGTACTGGCCGGCGACCCGGGCGACCTTGACCACCGGCAGCGACGCGCCGTAGGTGAGCACGATCGCCATCTGGAGCAGGGTGCGGGCGTTGGCCAGCAGGTGGCTCTCGGTGTTGTCGACGAAGGTCTCGGCGCAGTCACCGCCCTGGAGCAGGAACGCCTTGCCCTCGCAGACCAGGGCCAGCTTCTGCCGGAGCTGGTCCACCTCGTAGGGCGCGACGACCGACGGCACGGTGTCGAGCACCTTGCAGACCTCGGCGACGGCGGCCGGATCGGACCACGGTGGGGTCTGCTCGCGGGGCAGCTCCCGCCAGCGGTCCAGACCGAGGGCGGCGTCCTCGGCGGAGTCGACTGTCGGACGGCTGGTCTGCAGGCCCGGGCTGCCTACCGCGGGATGGCTCAGCTGATGCCACTCATGGCGCATGAGAGAAAGCGTACGGCGACCGTGGGCGTACCCGAGCGGCGAGGGGGACGGTTCCGGCAGATGGGAGATCAATCCCACCGATGTCGGTCGGTCAGGACACCGGTGAGGCGCCGACCCCGTTCGGCGACGGGCTGGCGGCGGGGTTACCGCCCGGCGCCTCCCCGGCGATGCACCAGTCGCCGCCGTCGCGGGTGACGGTGAACACCAGCGGGCGGGTGACCTTGCTCTTTCCGGCGGTGACCGAGACCGAGACGCTGACCTCCTGGCCGCGCGGGCCGGACCGGACGTCGGTGATGGCCGCCTCGGGCACCTCGAAGTGGTCGGCGAAGTCGCCGTTCGGGCCGGTGGCGGCCAGGTCGAACCCTTCGTGCAGCAGCTCGCAGAGCTGGCTGCGGCCGGCGGCGACGTCCTTGGCGGTCATCGCGTCGAGGTACGCCTGCACGCGCTCGCGGGACCGGGTGCCGGCCTCCTCGGCGGGGGCACGCTCGGGCTTGGCGGTCGACTCGTCCTCGTCACCGCCGCCGATCCCGCAGCCGACCAGGGCGGCCGGGAGCAGCACCAGGCCGGTGGCGGCCGCCGCCAGCCTGCGGTGGATCGGGCGCATGACCACCTCCGTCGACGGGGAATCGAGACGTGCCGAGCCGCGAGTCTGCCACATCGGGCCCGACCTGCCCAAGGCCGACGGCCCGGCCGACCCGCCTAAGGCCGACGGCCCGGCCGACCCGCCCCACGCCGGCGGCCCGGCCGACGCCCAGCGTCGGCC
>NZ_JBFAPG010000349.1:0-6833 GCF_040675595.1 Micromonospora sp. NPDC049580 | reverse complement strand
GCTGGATCTGGCCGCCTGGTCGACGGCCGTCCAGACGCCCGGGGTCGCGCTGGCCGCGCTGATCACCGCCAGTCACGAGGTGGGCACCGTGCAGCCGGTCGCCGAGGCGGCGGCCGTCTGCGCCGACGTCGGGGTGCCGCTCTACGTCGACGCGGCGCAGTCGGTCGGGCGGGTGCCCCTGCCGGCCGGCTGGTCGATGCTCAGCGCCAGCGCACACAAGTGGGGCGGGCCGCCCGGGGTGGGGCTGCTGGCGGTCCGCAAGGGCACCCGCTGGGAGTCGCCCTGGCCGGCCGACGAGCGGGAGGGTGGGCGTACCCCCGGGTCGGTGAACCTGCCCGCGGTGGTGGCGGCGGCGGCGAGCCTGCGCGCGGCGGCGGCCGACGCCGCGGCCGAGCGGGCCCGGCTGGCGCCGCTGGTGGACCGGATCCGGGCGCGGGTGTCGGCGGAGGTGCCCGACGTCGAGGTGGTCGGCGACCCGGTGCTGCGCCTGCCTCACCTGGTGACCTTCTCCTGCCTGTACGTCGACGGCGAGACGCTGCTGCACGCGCTGGACCGGCGGGGGTTCGCGGTGTCGTCCGGCTCGTCCTGCACGTCGTCCACGCTGCGGCCGTCCCACGTGTTGGAGGCGATGGGGGTGCTCTCGCACGGCAACGTCCGGGTCAGCCTGCACCGGGACACGACCGAGTCCGACGTCGAGCGGTTCCTCGCCGAGCTGCCCGGGATCGTCGCCGGGCTGCGCGCCGACGCCGGGGTGGTGGGACTGTGACGATGCCGGACGAGGTGATCGACTGCCGGGGCCAACGCTGCCCGCTGCCGGTGATCGCGGCGGCCCGCCGGATGCCGCAGGTGCCGGTCGGCACGGTGGTCCGGGTGCTCGCCGACGATCCGGCCGCGGCGGTGGACATCCCCGCCTGGTGTCGGATGCGCGGCCAGGAGTTCCTCGGCGCGGTGACCGGCGCGGACGGCCCCGCCTACGACATCCGCCGCACCCACTGACCCATCCCTCACCCCCGCGATCTTGCAGTTTCTGCGCGGACAAAACCGCGCAGAAGGCGCAAAACAGCGACAGGACGTGCAAGATCGCCGGGGTGGGGCGGGGTGGGTCGGGTTACGGGAGGAGGTGGGGGCGGATCTCGTCGGCGGCGGTGTCGCCGTAGGACTCGGCGAGGCGCTTGACGAACAGGTCGCGGCGGACGTCGTACTCCTGGGTGCCCACCGTCTCCAGGACCAGCGTGGCCAGCAGCGAGCCGACCTGGGCGGCCCGCTCGAGGCCGAGGCCCCAGGAGAGCGCGGTGAAGAAGCCGGCCCGGAAGCCGTCGCCCACGCCGGTCGGGTCGACCGCCCGGATCTCCCGGGCGATGGGCACGTGGATCGGGTCGATGCCGCGGCCGGCGATCTCCACGCCGTCCTTGCCCAGCGTGGTGACCCGCACCTTGACCAGGTCCAGCAGCTGGTCGTCGGTCAGCTGCGCCTTGCTCTGCAGCAGCGACTTCTCGTAGTCGTTGGTCATCAGGTACTCGGCGCCCTCGATCAGCGCCACCACGTCCTCGCCGGGCATCCGGGCGAGCTGCTGGGAGGGGTCGGCGGCGAAGGCGTACCCACGGCTGCGGCACTCGGCCGAGTGCCGCAGCATCGCCTCCGGGTCGTTCGCGCTGACCAGCACCAGGTCCAGCCCGCCGAGCCGGTCGGCGACGGGGGCCAGTTCGATGTTGCGCGCCTCGCTCATCGCGCCCGCGTAGAACGACGCGATCTGGCACATGTCGGTGTCGGTGGTGCAGACGAACCGCGCCGTGTGCGCCACCTCACTGATGTGCACGGAGTCACAGTCCACGCCGTGCCGCTCCAGCCAGGAGCGGTAGTCGGCGAAGTCCGCGCCCACCGCCCCGAGCAGCACCGGGCGCATCCCGAGCTGCCCCATGCCGAAGGAGATGTTCGCCGCGACCCCGCCACGGCGGAGAACCAGGTCGTCCACCAGGAAGGAGAGGGAAACCTTGTGCAGCTGATCGGCGATGAGCTGGTCGGCGAAGCGACCCGGGAAGCTCATCAGGTGATCGGTGGCGATCGAGCCGGTCACGGCGATCTTCATGTCAACCCTCAGGGTCGGGAGCAGGGCGCGGTCAGCCTACCGGCCCGGCAACCCGGACGTGTCCGGTCGGTCGGGCAACGGCAACCGCCCGTCCACCCGTCCGCCGGGGTCACCCGGGACCGCTCCCACCGTCACCCCGACACGACGACGGGGCCGTCCCGCAGGACGGCCCCGTCGTCGGTGGTGCGTGGTGCGTGGTGCGCGACTTAGTTGAACGAGTCGCCGCAGGCGCAGGAGTTGCCCGCGTTGGGGTTGTCGATGGTGAAGCCCTGGGCGTCGATCCGGTCGGCGAAGTCGATCGTCGCGCCGGACAGGTAGGGGGCGCTCATCCGGTCGACGACGACCTCGACGCCACCGAAGTCGCTGACGACGTCACCGTCGAGCGAACGCTCGTCGAAGAAGAGCTGGTACCGCAGGCCGGAGCAGCCACCCGGCTGCACCGCGACGCGGAGCCGCAGGTCGTCGCGGCCCTCCTGCTCGATCAGGGCCTTGACCTTCTGCGCCGCGACGTCGGTGAGGACGACGGAAGTAGGGGCCTGGGCCTCGGTCGACTCGGTCTGCGCTGGCGTGGTCACGTGGAAGTCTCCCTGCGCGGTTTTGGGTCCGGACGCACTGGCCAACGCCGCGCGCCGTCCAGTGATTCCCGGTTGTGGTCCAGTTCCGATCGTACGCCGCCCCGGCCGGACGTACCCGCGTGGCGGGACCAGCGCCCCAGGTCGGCCCGGACGAGACGGCCTGGACCGGGTGGGCCGAGCGCTCAGCGGCTCCACTGCCGGGCCAGTCGGGCGCCCAGCTCGCGCAGCCCGTCGGCGGGACGGCTCAGCGCGGCGTCGAGCCCGCCGGCCTGCTCCCCACCGAAGTGCTCGACCAGGCTGTACGCGTCGGTCACCCCCGCCGAGGCGGCCTCCCGTCGGCCGGTGCTGACCTGGCCGGCCACCACCACGCAGGGCACTCCACGGTCCCGGGCGGCCCCGGCCACCCCGGCGACGACCTTGCCGCGCAGCGACTGGTGGTCGAAGGACCCCTCCCCGGTGATCACCAGGTCGGCGGTGTCGAGCGCGGCGTCCAGCCGGGTGGCCCGGGTGACCAGGCCGATGCCCGACTCGCAGGTGCCGCCGAGCGCGAGGATGGCCGCGCCGAGGCCGCCGGCGGCCCCACCGCCGGGCAGCGCGCCGAGCCCCGGCGGGCAGCCGGGAAGGTCCCGCTCCAGCACCGCCGCGAAACGCTCCAGGGCCGCGTCGAGCAGCAGGACGTCGGCGCGGTCGGCGCCCTTCTGCGGGCCGAACACGTTGCTCGCGCCGTGCAGGCCGAGCAGCGGGTTGTCCACGTCGGTGGCGGCGACGAGCCGGGCGCCGCGCAGCCCGGGAGCGCCGTCGAGGGCGTCGACCAGGGCCAACGCCGCCCCGCCGTACGGCAGCGCCGCACCCGTGGCGTCGAGCGGGGTCGCGCCCAGCGCGGTGAGCATGCCGGCGCCGGCGTCGTTGGTGGCGGAGCCGCCCAGCCCGATCACCACCGTCCGGGCCCCGCTCTCCACGGCGGCGGTCACCAGCAGACCCAGCCCGTACGACGTGGTGGTCTTCGGGTCGCGCTCGGCTGCGGAGAGCAGGTGCAGGCCGCACGCCTGCGCGCTCTCCAGGTAGGCCGTCGTGCCGTCGGCGGTGAGCAGGATCTCACCGGCCGTCGGCCGGCCCAGCGGGTCGACTGTCGACACCGTCACCCGCCGGCCGCCGAGCGCCTCGGCGAGCACCTCCACGAAGCCCGGGCCGCCGTCGGCGAGTGGCCGGATCAGCAGGTCGTCACCGTCGGCGACGCTGCGCCAGCCGTCCGCCACCGCGGCGGCGACCTCCGGTGCGGGCAGGGTGCCGGCGAACTTGTCGGGGCAGAGCAGCACGCGCATGTCGAGCAGTGTGGCAGCCCACACCGAGCGGAGCTGCGGCGCGCTCGCGCTGTGGGACCATGGGCTACGTGACTTCGACCTGGGTGGAACCCTCCAACACGGCGACGGCTCTGCTGCTGCTCGGCCGGGGCAGCGACCCCGACACCGAGCGCGGCGTCGAGTGTCCGGGCGACCTGCCGGCGCCCAGCGACCCGGATCTGGTGGCCCGTGCCACGGCGGCGAAGGCGAAGCTGGGCAGCAAGGTCTTCGTGCTGGGGCACCACTACCAGCGCGACGAGGTGATCCAGTTCGCGGACGTGACCGGCGACTCGTTCAAGCTGGCCCGGGAGGCCGCCGCCCGGCCGGACGCCGAGTACATCGTCTTCTGCGGCGTGCACTTCATGGCCGAGAGCGCCGACATCCTCACCACGGACGCCCAGCGGGTGATCCTGCCCGACCTGGCGGCCGGCTGTTCGATGGCGGACATGGCCGTGCTGGGTCAGGTCGAGGCCGCCTGGGACACGCTCGCCGAGCTGGGCATCGCCGGCGAGACCGTGCCGGTGACGTACATGAACTCCTCGGCCGACATCAAGGGTTTCGTCGGCCGCAACGGCGGCGTGGTCTGCACCTCGTCCAACGCCAAGCGCGCCCTGGACTGGGCGTTCGAGCAGGGCTCGAAGGTGCTCTTCCTGCCGGACCAGCACCTGGGCCGCAACACGGCGGTGCTGGAGATGGGCCTGTCGCTGGACGACTGCGTGCTCTACGACCCGCACAAGCCCGGTGGCGGGCTCACGCCGGAGCAGCTGCGGGACGCCAAGATGATCCTGTGGCGAGGGCACTGCTCGGTGCACGGCCGGTTCACCCTGGAGAGCGTCGACGACGTGCGGGCGCGGGTTCCCGGGGTCAACGTGCTGGTCCACCCGGAGTGCCGGCACGAGGTGGTCACGGCCGCCGACCACGTCGGTTCGACCGAGTACATCATCAAGACCATCGAGGCGGCGCCGGCCGGCTCGGCGTGGGCGCTGGGCACCGAGCTGAACCTGGTCCGCCGGTTGGCGCTGGCCCACCCGGACAAGCAGATCATGTTCCTGGACAAGGCGGTCTGCTACTGCTCGACCATGAACCGGATCGATCTGCCGCACCTGGTCTGGGCCCTGGAGGAGCTGGTCGCGGGCCGGGTCGTCAACCAGATCACTGTCGACGCCGACACCGCGCACCACGCCCGGGTGGCGCTGGACCAGATGCTCGCCCTGCCGGGTGCGTGATCACGATCCGTGACGCCCTTGGTACGCAAAAGTGCCGGATCACCGATTAATGCCACACACGCTGGTGTGACCGAGTCCTTTTTCGTCACCGAGGGCTATGCTGCCGGGGCGAGGACGCAAGCGGGCCGTTTCGATATGGCCGCATCCGGGGTAGCGACAGAGTTCAGGCTCCCCACCATCAACACAGCAGCACCGAAGCGCTGGAGGTTGCGTTGACCGACGACGTCCTGATCGTGCATGGAGGCACTCCGCTCGAAGGGCGGATCCGCGTGCGCGGCGCGAAGAACCTGGTTTCGAAGGCGATGGTCGCCGCACTGCTGGGCGACAGCCCGAGCCGGCTGTTCGACGTGCCGAAGATCCGCGACGTCGAGGTGGTCCGGGGTCTACTCGGTCTGCACGGCGTCAAGGTGACCGACGGCGCCGAGGACGGCGAGCTCGTCTTCGACCCGGCGAACGTGGAGAGCGCCAGCACCGACCAGATCAACGTGCACGCCGGTTCGAGCCGGATCCCGATCCTGTTCTGCGGGCCGCTGCTGCACCGGCTCGGGCACGCGTTCATCCCGGATCTGGGCGGCTGCCACATCGGCCCGCGCCCGATCGACTTCCACCTGCAGGCGCTGCGGGAGTTCGGCGCGACTGTCGACAAGCGGCCCGAGGGGCTGCACCTCTCCGCGCCGAACGGCCTGCACGGCACCAAGTTCGCCCTGCCGTACCCGAGCGTCGGCGCCACCGAGCAGGTGCTGCTGACCGCGGTGATGGCCGAGGGCGTCACCGAGCTGCGCAACGCCGCGGTGGAGCCGGAGATCATCGACCTGATCTGCATCCTGCAGAAGATGGGTGCGATCATCAAGGTCCACACCGACCGGGTGATCGAGATCCAGGGCGTGCCGAAGCTGCACGGGTACACCCACCGGCCGATCCCCGACCGGATCGAGGCCGCCAGCTGGGCCGCGGCCGCGTTGGCCACCCGTGGCCACGTCGAGGTGCTCGGCGCGCAGCAGGCCGACATGATGACCTTCCTGAACATCTTCCGGTCCGTCGGCGGCGAGTACGAGGTCACCGACACCCGGCCGCCGAAGCTGGGCGACCCGGGCCAGGAGGGTGGCATCCGCTTCTGGCACCCCGGCGGCGAGCTGAACGCGGTGGCGCTGGAGACCGACGTCCACCCCGGCTTCATGACCGACTGGCAGCAGCCGCTGGTCGTGGCGCTGACCCAGGCCCGCGGCCTGTCGATCGTGCACGAGACGGTCTACGAGCAGCGGCTGGGCTACACCGAGGCGCTGAACTCGATGGGCGCCAACATCCAGGTCTACCGGGACTGCCTCGGCGGCACCCCGTGCCGCTTCGGCCGGCGCAACTTCAAGCACTCGGCGGTGATCGCCGGGCCGAGCAAGCTGCACGCCGCCGACCTGGTCATCCCCGACCTGCGGGCCGGTTTCAGCCACCTGATCGCGGCGCTCGCGGCCGAGGGCACCTCCCGGGTGTACGGCGTCGACCTGATCAACCGGGGCTACGAGGACTTCGAGGCGAAGCTCGCCGACCTCGGCGCGCACGCCGAGCGCCCGTAACCTCGTCAGACCTTCCGCGCCCGGTGCACCGCGATGTG
>NZ_JBFAPG010000348.1:0-6861 GCF_040675595.1 Micromonospora sp. NPDC049580 | reverse complement strand
GGCGCCGCAGCCGCCGGCTGTGCGGTGAACTATGCCGTGTCGTCGCAGTGGCAGGGCGGCTTCGGCGCGAACGTCACCATCACCAATCTCGGCGACGCGGTCAGCAGTTGGACGCTGACCTGGTCCTACAGCGCTGGCCAGACGGTCACGCAGGCGTGGAACACGACTCTGACCCAGAGCGGCGCCGCGGTCACCGCCAAGAACGTCAGCTACAACGGGGCCATCCCCACCAACGGCACGGCATCGTTCGGGTTCAACGGCTCGTGGACGGGCAGCAATCCCGATCCGTCCAGCTTCGCGCTGAACGGTGTGACCTGCACCGGCGGCACGACACCGACCACACCGCCGCCGACCTCGGCACCCCCGACGACACCGCCGCCGACCACGCCGCCACCCACCACTCCGCCGCCCACCGGGCCGGCGGACATCACGGTGAACAGCGCCACCCGGTACCAGACGATCGACGGGTTCGGGGCCGCGCAGTCCATCTGGGGCAGCGCCTGGTCGACGACCGACACCCAGACGCTGGTCGGGATGGGTGCCAACCAGCTCGGGCTGTCCATCGTGCGCACCGGCCTCTCACCGGTGTCCAGCGAATGGTCGACCCACGTGAACTCGTTGAAGACGGCGAAGTCGTACGGGTCCGGTGTGAAGATCCTCGCCTCACCGTGGACGGCGCCGGCGGCGTGGAAGACCAACAACAGCCGAACCAACGGCGGCAAGTTGAAGACCGACTACTACGACGACTACGCGAACCATCTGAACAGCTATGTCCAGTACATGCGCGGCCAGGGCGTGACCATCGACGTCACGTCGGTGCAGAACGAGCCGGACTGGCACCCGGACTACGACTCGATGGACTGGAGCGGCACCGAGCTGCGCAACTTCGTCCGTGATCAGGGCACCAAGGTGCAGAACAGCAAGCTGATGGTCGCCGAGGCGGTCAACATGAACTACGGCTACACCGATCCGACCCTGAACGACGCGACCGCCCGGAACAACATCGGCTACATCGGCGGCCACCTGTACGGCACCGAGGCCGCGGGTCGGCTGGCGCCGTACTCCCTGGCCGCCCAGTACAACAAGCCGGTCTGGATGACCGAGTGGAACTACCACGAGGCGGACGGCGGCGGTTCCAACATCTGGGGTAACCCCGCCAACCTGGCGGTCTGGAACGAGACGCTCGACGACATCATGCGCACGGTGCACAAGTCGATGGAGTCGAACTGGAGCGCCTACATCTGGTGGTACGGCAAGCGTTACTACTCCTTCATCGGCGACGGCGAGGCGGCCTACGGCACCACCGCGGGCGCTCCGCTCAAGCGCGGGTACGCGTTCTCCCAGTACGCGAAGTACGTCCGGCCGGGCTATCAACGGGTGGCCCTGACCAAGAGCTCCAAGGCCTCGCCGCTGGAGGTGACCGCCTACCAGGGCGACGGCAAGATCACGCTGGTGATCCTCAACCGGTCGAACAGCGCGGTCAACAACGCCGTGATCCAGGCGCCGCAGAACGTCAGCAGGGCCGAGTACTACCTCACCTCGCAGAACGCCAACGCGGCCAGCCAGCCGACCAGCGTGAACGGAGGACAGGCCACCATCAACGTCGGCGCACGCAGCATCTCGACCCTCGTGTTCACTCTCTGACCGCCCCCGGGGGTCGGTCGCGCGGCGACCGGGCGTGGGGGTGTGAGCGACCGCGCGCTCCCCCACGCCCCACCGCGCCAGCGTGCCGGCGTCGCAGGGCCAGGTCCACGGCTGCATCGGGCCACCACGGATGATCGAACGTGAAGCCCGCGGCGGAGAGCCGGCCCGGGGCGACGCGCCGGCTCTTCAACAGCAGTTCGGTGTCCGACCGGAGCACGAACGCGCCGACCTCCGCCATCAACCTGGTGGCCGGCAGGCCGACCGGCATCCGCCAGGCCGACCGCAGCGCCCGCATGAATTCCCGCTGTGGCACCGCGCCGGGCGCGGCCAGGTTCACGGGCCCGGCGAGGTCGTCGCGGTCGATCAGAAAGCACACCGCGCGGACGAAATCCTGGTCGTGGATCCACGAGACGTACTGCCCACCGCCCGCGACCGAGCCGCCGAGCCCGAGCCGCGCGAGCCAGCTCAGCACATCGAACACGCCACCGCGGTCGGGGCTCATCACCAGGGCCGAGCGCAGCGCAACCTTGCGCGTGTGGGGAGTCGCCGCCCGCTCCTGCGCGGCCTCCCAGTTCTGGGCGATAGCGACGCTGTACGACCAGTACCCGGGCACACCGTGCTCGCCGCCGCCGAGCACGCCGTCGCGCTCGTCGTTGGCGGCGTCGAAGCGGTGCGCGTAGATGGTCGCGGTGCTCATCTGCATCCACACCCTGGGCGGCCGGTCGGCCGCGGCGATGGCCTCGCCGACGACCCGCGCCGACTCCACCCGTGAGCGCATCATGGCGTCGAGGTTCTCCGGGGTGTACCGACAGCTCACGCTGCGCCCGGCCAGATTGATGACCACATCGCTGCCGTTGATCTGCCGGGCCCAGTCGCCGAGCGTGGCGCCGTCCCAGCGAACCTGACGCGCACCCCTGGGCGAGCGGGTCAACAGCACCACGTCGTGACCCTGCGCGGTCAACGCCCGGTCCAGGATCGCGCCTAGCTGGCCGGTGCCGCCCGGAATGACGATCTTCACGGTCGATTCTCGGTCGGCACCAGTTTTTGAACATGTTCAACCATGCTCCGAG
Source organism: Micromonospora sp. NPDC049580 (assembly GCF_040675595.1). Classification (NCBI taxonomy): domain Bacteria; kingdom Bacillati; phylum Actinomycetota; class Actinomycetes; order Micromonosporales; family Micromonosporaceae; genus Micromonospora; species Micromonospora sp. NPDC049580. The sequence goes on along the minus strand of NZ_JBFAPG010000348.1, from coordinate 4,147 downwards.
CGTACGGGGGAACGGCCGCCGGATCAAGATCGATCACCACGACTCCCTCCCTGCGGGGAGCGCCTTCCCCGACAGGAGGGGACCGCTCCGGTCGGAGCCCCGCGAGGATCGGACGCATGACGACACCGACAGCGATCGCGCGCAGGAGCGGCAACCGCCTGACGTACGCCGTACTCGCCTGGACCGTGGCCTATGGCGGCGTACGTCTGGCGTGGACGGTCGGAGAGGCGCCGGAGTTCGGCCCGTTCGGATCCGACCTGCTCGGCTTCACCGGCTGGCGGTCGGTGGTGTTGTGCCTGGCCGCAGGCGCGGCGGCGGTGGCGCTGGACCGGGCGACGACCTGGCGGCCGATGCTCGCGGGATTCGCCTGGGCCCTCGGCGGGGCGCTGGTCGCGGCCGCCGCGATCCTGCTGCCGGAGCTGGTGAGCCTCCTGCTGTTCGCCCGTGGCCCATCCTTCGATCCGGTGGCGTTCGCGAGCCGACTCGGGTGCGTCACCGGAGCGGTGCTGCTCGGCCTGGCCACCGCCCGCTACCAGCGGCGCACCCGGGGCGACTGCCCGGACTGCTGCCGGATGGTCCGACCCGGCCAGCAGCGCTCGGCACCCGCGCCGTGGGCACGCTGGGCCGCGTACGTGGCGGTGGCCGGCCTCGTGACCCGGTTCGTGGCCCAGGCGGTGGTGGGCTTCGACGGTCTCACGCAGGATGCCTCGGTGATCGGGTTGGAGATCGGTCTGGTGCTGGCCGGGGTGCTGCTGCCGCTGGCACTGGTGCGGCACTGGGGTGAGGTTTGGCCGGGATGGGTGCCGCTGCTCGCCGGCCGCACGATCCCCCGACGGTTGTTGCTGGTGCCCGGCTTCGGGCTCGGGGCGAGCGTCGTGGCCTACTTCGGAATGGGGCTGACGCAGGTGGCATCGGGATCGGCCGGCGAGTTCTCTGACCTGTTCCTCTGGGTGGCCATGTCGGCGTACTGCCTCCTGGGGCTCGGCCTCCTCGCCGCGTCCAGCGATTACCACCTGCGCACCCGCAGCGCGTGCCGGTCCTGCGGTCGCTGACCGACTCCACTCCGGCGGACGCCCGACACCCGCCGGTCCCGGTCAGCCGATGTCGCGGTCGTGGGCCTCCCGCCGGTGGGGGGCGGGAGTCCGACCGAGGGAGTCCTCCCGGGCCGGGACCGTCCGCTGGCCGCGTACGGCCGAGCGTGGCGCGGGCGAGACCGGCAGCCGTGGCGCCTCGCCGTTCTCCGCGAGCAGGTGCTCGGTCTCCTGCACCAGGTAGTGCGGTCGGCGCTTGGTCTCGTAGTAGATCCGGCCGATGTACTCCCCGATCACGCCCAGGATCGTCATCTGGATGCCGCCGAGCCCGATCACGCTGACGATGATGGTGGTGTAGCCGGGAACGTCGATGCCCTTCTCGACGGCGTCCGCGACCACCCAGGCCATGTAGACCAGCGCGATGAGGGTGAGGAACAGGCCGCCGTAGATCGCCAGGCGCAGTGGCCGGTTGTTGAACGACAGCAGGCCGTCGAACGCGTAGTTGAAGAGCTTGCCGAACGTCCACCGGCTCCGCCCCGACTGCCGGGTCTCGTTGGCGTGGGCCACCACCGCCGTCCGGAAGCCGATCCAGGAGAACAGTCCCTTGGAGAAGCGGTTGTATTCCGGCATCGCCAGGATCGCGTCCACCGCCAGTCGGGACAGCAGACGGAAGTCACCCGCCCCGTCCTGCAGGCGCACGTCGATCCACCAGTTGATCAGGCGGTAGAAGGACCGTGAGGCGACCATCCGCACGAACCGGTCACCGCGCCGGTCCCGACGGGCGATCACCTGGTCGAAGCCCTGCTGATACAGCATCACCATCTCGGGCAGCAACCGCGGCGGATGCTGCAGGTCGGCGTCCATGATGACTACCGCGTCGCCGGTGGCCCGCTGCAACCCGGCGAGCATCGCCGCCTCCTTGCCGAAGTTGCGGCTGAGCGACGTGTAGCAGACAGCGGGGTCCGCGGCGGCGAGCCGGCGCAGCGCCGCGAGGGTGCCGTCCTCGCTGCCGTCGTCGACGTACACCACCTCGACGTCCACGTCGGGCAGCTCGGCGAGGGCGGCGCACACGGTCTCGTGCAACCGCTCCACCGATGCTTCCTCGTTGAAGCAGGGCACCACGACTGACAATCGCACTGTCGTCACCCCGCCCCGCCCGTACCCGGGCATCCGCCGCCGGCCGGCTCGTCGCCCGCGCGGTCAGAGGTGGTAGACCAGCGTGCCATCAAGATCCTCCCGGGTGATGCCCAGCCCGTCGATGGGCCGGGCCGCGATGCCCTCCCACGGCGTCCCCACGGCGCGGCTCGGCACGAACACCACCGACCGCACGCCTATCCCCCGCAGGTACGCCACGCTGCCCGCATCGGGGAACGACGCCACCGCGGTCCGGGTCTGCGCCTGGCTGACCGGCTCGAAGCCGGCCAGACCGTTGGTCACCCGGGGGAACCCGTCGGTCGTCCACAACATGTACGTCAGATCGCCCACGCTGCCGGCCGGCAGCACCAGGATCGGGTCCTGCACCGTCCGCATCGCCGCCGGTGGCTGTGGCACGGTCGGGTGGGGTGTCCGGTTGACGCCCTCCAGGGTGACCATGGTCAACGGCACCAGCAGGACCAGCGGCGTGAGGATCCGCGTCCACTGGCGGGGCGAGGACTCGCGCAGCGATTCGGCCAGCGCCGTCACCGCGCCGGCGGCCAGCACCGCCAGCAGCAGGCTCGTCCAGTGCATCATCCGCCCGGGGGTGCGCAACGCGTCCCAGCCCGGCAGGAGCGTGGACAGTGTCAGGTAGCCCGGGTCGCCGTCACCGCCGAGGGTGGCGCCCAGGCCCAGCAGCACCGTGCCGAGCACGCCGAGCCCCAGCACGACCCGGTGGCGCAGCGGATACACCGAGAGGAACAGCCCCGCCGCGGCCAGCCCGATCAGCATCATCCCCGGCAGCAGCGCCATCTCCGGCGGCCAGGACAACTGTTCGCGTGCGGCGGCGTGCCGCTCGCCCCACAACCACGAGTCCGCTGGCGCGGTGACGAACCCGATCAGCGGAGGCGAGAACATCTTCGTCCAGTCCAGCGTCCGCTCGGCCTGCGGGTTGAGATCGACGACGCGCAGGTAGACCATGCCCAGCAGCAGCGTCACCGCGCCGAACGCACCTCCACCGAGCAGATCCGCGAGCAGCAGCCGCCGGCCGAACGGCGGGCGCTCCCGCCGCCGCCACCAGGACCAGCCGTAGCAACCCGCCGCCACCAGCACCGCGGCCAGCAGGAAGTACACCAGCGGCAGGCCGATGCCGAAGCCGAGGCTGATCTGCCAGGCGGCGACCAGCCACCCGGCCAACGCCCAGCCCGGCCGGCGGAGCTCGGGCCGGTACCCGTGGCGCAGCGACCAGCCGTGACCACGGGCCAGCATGGCCAGCGACAGCGCGATTCCCGCGCTGGACAGGATGTTCAGGTGCCCGGAGTGCGCCAACCGCCAGGGCGCGTACGCCCACGCGATCGCGGCGACGGCCCCGCCCCACCGGTTCGCGCCGAGCTGCCGCGCCAGGGCGTACGCCCCGAGCGACGCCAAGGCGTGCAGCAGCACGTACAGCACGTTGTACCGGACCACGGCGGCCTCGAAGCCGGACCCGAGCATCCCGATCGGCGCGTAGCCGAGCAGGGTGTCGCTGTAGGCGTACGTGTACTTCTCGGGGTAGAACGTGTTGGAGTGCCAGAGGTCGGCCGGGTTGCTGAGCAGAGCGTGCCCCGACCAGGCGACCTGCCAGGCCTGCAACAGCGGGTCGCCCAGGTCGCCGGGGATCGTGCTCGCCGGATGCCGCAGCGTCGGCCAGGTCAGCACCGCTGCCAGCAGCAGGCTCGCCAGTACCGCCACGGTCCATTCGGAACGGGCCCAGCGCCATCGACCCCAATCGGCCGGTGGCCGGTCGTCGGAGGTCGGCTCGGGCGTCGCGTTCTCCGTGGTCGGTGGCGGGGTGGCGGACCGGATAATCATGAAATAGATGCTCTCCAATAGTCCTGGCCTTGTCCATCCGCTGTCCGAAGCGTGGATGTGCAGGCACCGGGTTCAACGGTCGCGTACCGCTGGGCGTCGCTGAACCGGCAGCGCGGTGGCGCGGACGCACC
>NZ_JBFAPG010000347.1:0-6877 GCF_040675595.1 Micromonospora sp. NPDC049580 | reverse complement strand
ACACCGCCTCCGGAAAGGTGCTGGACGTCAACGGCGGCAGCACCACGGCGGGCCTGCAACTGCAGCAGTGGTCAGCCAATGGCGGCACCAACCAGATGTGGTACCTGCGGCCCACCGGTGACGGCTACTACACCATCGTCAGCCGCAGCAGCGGACTGGCAGCCGACGTCTCCGCCGCCTCGACCAGCGACGGGGCGCAGGTCGTGCAGTGGACCGCCAACGGCGGGACCAACCAGCAGTGGCAGTTCGTAGCCTCCTGACCAGTGGCAGAGGTGAGTGTCAAGTTCGGCCGCCGGTAACGGGCTGCCGATTGTCGCGCCGACTCGGGGGCACGGTTTGTGCCTCCGAGTCGGGCGCGATCCCATCACGGTGGGACACGAGCTACCGATCCGGACAGACGCGGGCCAGGTCCGCTCGCTACCCGTACGTGAGCCAGGCCCGGGCGTCGCGGCTGAGTGCACGGACGGTCGAACGCGCGTACTGGCAGTTGGAGTCCGCTGGCTACTCCCGAACCATCTTGCGGACGCAGCTGAGCCACCGAGATCAGCGATGACTACATGCTCTACATCTGGCGCGCTCAAGAGGGACGGCCTCTCGGCGTACTTGACACACCTCGTGGGGTAGTGCGCAGCATGTCGTGGCAAGACGCCCTCATCATCGCCTACGACGACGGCACGATCATGAGCTGGGACGTATGCAATAAACCCCGCGCAGGTTCCGGCTGAAGGCAGTGAGCCCCATGCCCTCAACAGCGAAAGAACGCCATCGATATGGCTTGCCGCCAAAGCCAGTCGACTGAAAGTTCACCAGCGCACAGCGCGCCACACCGAGCGTCCTCAATCCTGTAGCACGAAGAACGTTGGCATGGACTCCTCGATCTCCGCGGTGAGTTTATCAATGATTGCGGTGGGCCAGCCGAAGTAGGACGTCGTGTAAGTGAGGGCATTGTAGAATGCGGCGAGTGCTGCCCTCGCCGCATTCTCGGCGGAAGTGGGGTGGCCGGGGACGCTTGCGGGCAGAGCACAGGACGATTGCCGAGTAGCCGTGTGAGATCTCCCGGGCGACCTGCCGTACCTCAATTGATCCGTCCAGCGGCCCGAATTCGGGTCGCAGCACCGCCCGGAGGTCGTGTTCGTCGACATCCGCACTGGGAAAAGTCTTCTCCCCGACGGTGTAACCGCGGCAGCGGCGCAGGGCCGCGGTGACGAAGAGACCCCCGGGCCGGACCAGGCCAGTGATGTGGCGCATGAAGAACTGCCAGGTCGCCCGGTCGGCGGTGGCGGAGTCCGCGCAGTAGGCGCTGACCACCGTCGCGTATCGGCGGTCCATCGGGCGGGGCTGCCGGGCGTCCACCCGGATCAGCGCGGTGATCTTCTCCCGGGCGAGATCCTCACGGATCGCCACGTCCTCGTCGGTCGGGCAGCTGACCCCCTCACACCGCAGGGTGTAGCGGACGAACGGGCGCCAGTCGTGAGCATCGTGTTCGCGGTCGATCCACCGCTGGATCTCGTTGAGATTCGCCGGCAGGTAGTCGCCCAGGTGGATCTCCGAGGCCACCTCGGCGGCGGCGAAAACGTGATGCAGGGTGGGCCCCACCCCGAAGAACAACACGGGCTGACCACGTTCCGCGCGTCGCATCGCCTCGACGAGGAACGCGATGGTGGCGATCTCGTCCGGTTCGACGGTGCGGTAGTAGCCGGCGAGGTACTCCGCCGGTATCCAGTCCGTGTCGAATGACGCGTACCGGCGGCGCCGCCGGGTCACGAAGGCTCGGGTGAGGCGGGCGAGGCCGTACTCGTACAGGGCGGCGCCCAGGTTGGCGCCGCCGAGGAACACGAGTGCCTCGTTCGAGGTGATCGAGTCGCTGAAGGCGGCGATCCCGAAGGCGCCCGCGTAGTAGGGCACCTCCTTGGCGACCTCGGTACCGGCGTACCCGAGGGCCGCCGCCAGGCGCGGTGCGCGGACACCGCTCGCCCTGCGCCGGAGCACGTCGTACAACGCCTTGGACAACACGTTGGTGCTGGTGCCCGTCGTCGCCAGGAGCGTCCAGTTCGCCCGCACACCGGTCCGCAGGCCGAACCCCCAGACCGCGTAGGTGGCGACCAGAAACGCCACCGTCCCGCGGTGGTCGAGGCTGCTGAGCAGGTCGGACGCGACCAGGCACGCGCCGGCCGCCACCACGCTCGCCTCCAGCGCGTAGGCCGATGCCGTGGTGGCGACGAGGCTGAAGACCCAGTTCCAGAGCTTGCGGTGCGTCGTCGGGGCACGGTCCGCCGGCCGGCCCACCGGAGCCGCACCGATGTCGTTCATACCGGTGCCGCCGCTCTGGCCGGTCGTCGGCCCGGCTCCCAGGCCATCGACTGGAAAACCGCGACCACCAAGGCGCAGACCGGTCGCCCGGTGCAGCGGGCGCCGGCGACCGCGATGCCACGCGACGGGAAGCTCGTGCCGCGGTTGCGGCACAGCGCGTCCAGGGACGTGGTCACCAGCCCCCGCAGGCTCACCTCGTCGTCGGCGTCGTGTTCTACCAGCAGTCCGCGCCCGCAGTCGTCCTGCACCCAGCCGAGACCGGCCCAGGCCTGTGCGTCCGGCACCGCCGTCCGCGCCCGTGCCACCACGCAGTACAGCCGGTCGCCCCAGCTACCCGGTGTACGGCCGATCCGGTCGACCTGCTCGACGGAGCTGGCGGGCGGCAACACCGAGCTGAGGTAGATCAGGTTCCGGTCGGCGACACCGGCCGCCACCAGCGCGGCGTCGAAGGCGGCCAGCTCGGTCGGGCCACGGCCGACGGCTCCGGCCACCAGGATGTTCATCGCTGTCCGCCGTCCGCGCGGACTGCGGGCGGGGAGTCTTGCACTGTCCGCGCCCGTTCCGATCCGGTGCGCTCGGCCTCGACCAGCACCCGGCGGGAAAGCTTGCCCGACGGCGCCCTCGGCACTGACGAGGTGAACCGGACGGCGCGGAGCCGCTTATAGGGAGCGACCCGCTCGGCCACGTAGGCCAGCAGTTCCGCAGCTGTCGCCGGTCCCTGCAGCACCACGTACGCGACCGGCACTTCGCCGGCGTCCGGGTCGGGCCGGGGTACCACGGCCACGTCCGCGACCGCCGGGTGGGTGAGCAGCAGGTGTTCCAACTCGGCCGGCGCCACCTGGTACCCCTCGTACTTGATCAATTCTTTCAACCGGTCGACCACGTACAGGTAACCGTCCTCGTCGAAGTAGCACAGGTCCCCGGTGCGCAGCCAGCCGTCGGCGTCGATGGTGGCGGCCGTGGCCTCCGGACGGTCGCGGTAGCCCCGCATGACCTGCGGGCCGCGGATCCATAGCTCGCCGGCGCGCCCGGCACCAAGGTAGGCACCGCCGTTCGGATCGACGACGCGCGCCTCGGTGTTCGGCACCAGTCGACCGACCGACCCGCGCCGCGGCTGGTCGAGTGGCCCTACGGCGACCATGGCGGTGGCTTCCGTCATGCCGAGGCCCTGGCTGACCACACACCCGAGCCGCTCGGCGCATCGCTGCTCCACATCGGCACCGAGGGGAGCCGCACCCACGCCCAGACTCCGCAACGAGGACAGGTCGTGGTCGTCCACCAGTGGATGATCGGCCAGCGCGGTCGCCATCGGCGGCGACACGATACTGACCGTCACCCGGTACTCCTCCATCGTCCGAAGGAAGGCTTCGAGGTCGAAGCGCGCCAGGGTGACGACGGTCGCGCCGGCCGCCAGACTGCACGGCAGCACGACGTTGAACCCCATGACGTGGAAGAACGGCGCCGCGGCGAGCACCACGTCGTCCTCGCGGAAACCCATCACCGCCTGGCTCTGGCGAACGTTCGTCACCACGCTCGAGTGGGTCAGCTCCACTCCCTTGGGCAGGCCGGTGGTGCCGCTGGAGTACGGCAGGGCGGCGAGTCCGCGATCGGGGTCGTCCGCGAGCGTCGCCGGCGGGTGGTGGTGGGCGATCAGTTCACGGAACGACGTTGCGCCGACCGCGTCCCCGAAGACCAGCACCTCCTCGACGCCCGCCCGCTCGGCGGCGGCCACCGCGCGGTCCAGGAACGGCGGCACGGTGACCAGCATCCGCGCCCCGGCGTCGGCGAGCTGACCGGCCAGCTCCTCGACGGCGAGCATCGGGTTGGCCCCGGTGATGATCCCGCCGGCTGCCATCGTCCCGTAGGCGGCCAGGGCGAACTCCGGCGAATTGGGGCTGTAGAGGGCCAGCACGTCACCCGGGGCGAAGCCTCGGGCGACCAGGCCGGCCGCGACCCGCTCCACACCGGTGGCGAGTTGCCGGTAGCTGATCGTGCGGCCGGTTGCGCCGTCGATCAGGGCCGGTTTGTCGCCGAGACGGGCGGCATGCCGCAGTACCAGCGATGGCACGGTGGTCCCGCCGACCTGGACGTCCGGCAGATCGCTGCGGGACGGATGAACAACGGCCATGGCTACTCCTTCACCGTTGACGCCGGCACCAACCTGGGCAGGTTGCCGCTGGTGGGCCCGGGTTCCGACACTCATGAGCCGACCGTAGGGAGCTGCCGTGTGCAGACCGTTTCCCGACCGTTTTCGCAGCGTGGAAAGCGATAGAGTTCTTTTCGGACGACGACGGTGGTGGCTATGCGGAACCAACAGTTGCGTGTCCGGGTGCTCGGCGGGGCCGAGCTGACGATGGATGGGCGTCCCCTGGTGGAGCTGGCCTCCGCCAAGGCGACGGCGCTCCTGTTCTACCTGGCGGTCACCGGCACCGCGCACTCACGCTCGGCGCTGGCCGGGTTGCTCTGGAGCGACCTTCCGGAGCCGACGGCCCGGGCCAATCTGCGGCTGGTGCTGACCAAGCTGCGCCGGGTCGTCCCGGAGCAGGTGGCAGTGAGCAGGCAGACCATAGCGCTGGCGGACAGCCGGCAGGTGTGGGTCGACGTCGCGGAGGTGAGCCGGGTGGCCGCCGCCCACCAGGACGACGACGAGCTGCTGGAGGCCGTCCGGCTCTGCCGAGGCGAGTTCCTCGAGGGTTTCGGCGTCCCGGGAGCGCCGCTTTTCGATGATTGGCTGACCGAGCGGCGCGCCGCTGTTCGGGCGGACATGCTCGCGCTCATGGACCGTGCCGTGCAGCGGGCCAGAGACCGGCGGGATGTTGCCGGCGGGATTGAGGTGACCCGCCGGCTGCTGCAGCTGGAGCGCCTGCACGAGGAGGCGCACCGTGCGTTGATGTGGTTCCTGGCCGTGGGCGGTCAGCGTAGCGCCGCGCTCGCCCAGTACGAGACCTGCCGCTATCTCCTTCGGGAGGAGTTGGGTATCGAGCCGGCGGCGGACACGCTTGCCCTCCGTGACGAGATCGCCGTCACCCGTGGGTTCACCGCGCTGGGTGTTGACCCGCTCGCGTCCGCCGCTCGGCAGGACGTGGCCCTGGCGGCCGGGTCGCCGCCGACCGATCTGCCTCGCCCGCTCACCGCGCTGGTCGGTCGGGAAAGGGAGCTGGCGCGCCTGCATGAGCTTCTCGATGATCCCACGTGCCGGCTCGTGACCCTGGTGGGTCCCGGCGGGATCGGAAAGACCCGGCTGGCGGTAGAGGTCGCCGCGTATCGGCAGGGGCGTCGTCGTGACGGGACGGTGTTCGTGTCGTTCGTTGGCACCAGCCCGGCCCGGCCGGCCGAGGCCGCCGATCTGGTCGTCGCCGGTCTCGCCCGCGCGCTCGAGATCGACCTGGCTGTGCCCCGCGAACCGCTGGACCTGCTCGCCGAGCAGTTGGCCGGCCGCGAGCTGCTTCTCGTGCTCGACAATCTGGAGCATCTCCGCGACAGCGCGGGGGTGCTCGCCGAACTCCTGAGGCGAGCACCCGGCGCGCAGCTGTTGGTGACGTCCCGGCGGCCGCTGGGGCTGGGTGTGGAGTGGCTGGTCGAGGTGCCAGGTCTGCCGTACCCACCGCCGGGCGCCGACGCGGACGCCGCCGGCTACGAGGCGGTGCAGCTCTTCCAGGAGCGGGCCCGGCTGCTGCGTCCCAACTCCCTCGCCATCGACGGCACCGCGGGGGCCGGCCGCGTGTGCCGGCTGGTCGCCGGTGTGCCGCTGGCCATCGAGCTGGCCGCCCGCTGGGTGCGCTCCGCCACCCCGGCCGCCATCGCCGATCGGCTCGCCAGCGGGCTCGAACTGCTCGAGACCACCGCACCCGACGTGGAGCGGCGACACCGCAGCCTCCGCTCCGTGATCGACTGGTCGTGGCAGCTGCTGACCGAGGAGGAACGCCGGACCCTACGGCGGTTGTCGGTGCTGCGCCGTAGCTTCGACCTCGCGGCCGCCGGCGCCGTGGCGGGCGCCGGACTGCCGATGCTGGCCAGCCTCGTCGACCAGTCGCTGATCGCGGTCGGCGAGGACGGCCGCTACGAGATGCACGAGCTGCTCCGGCAGTACGCGGCCGAGAGCCTGGCCGCGGACCCCGCGGAGGAGGCGCGGACCCGGTGGCGCCACGCCGAGCACCACGTCGCACTGCTGCCCGCGCCGGGCGAGGCCCGCACCGAGGGCGGGCCGAGTCTGGAAACGGAGCAGGAGAACCTGCGGGTCGCCACCGAATGGCTCATCCTCGGCGCCGACCCGATCACACTCGACGCTCACCTGGTCCGGCTGTGGGCGGTGTACCAGCGCCTGGGCTGGTTCCGGGAGGCTCAGGCCTTCTTCCGCGCGGCCCTGGAACGTCACGTCGCGCCCCTGCATCGGGCCCGCTGGCACCGCATGCTCGGCGAGACGCACCAGCAGATCGGGGAGGCGAACGCCGCTCGGTACCACCTGGAGCGGGCACTGGACCTCCTGGTCGGCCGCGGGGCGCCGCACCAGCGGGGCCCACGGGGGGATTTACAGGAACAAAATGAAACCCCACGAAAGAAAAACAAA
>NZ_JBFAPG010000346.1:0-6880 GCF_040675595.1 Micromonospora sp. NPDC049580 | reverse complement strand
ACGCGATGCGGTTCGAGGCGGACACGGAGGTCGGCGCGGACGCCGAGCGGGTCTGGGCGTTGCTTGTCGACGTGGCGCGGTGGCCAGAGTGGACGGCCTCGGTGAGTCGGGCCGAGCGGGGTGAGTCAGGGCCCCTCGCGGTCGGTGCCACCGCCCGCCTGACCCAGCCGAGTGGCCGAGCTGACGTACCCGGAGGTGGGACGGACCCGGCATGGCGCGCTGCCCGGCGGATACCACCACCTGCGCCACCGGACCCGTCGACCGGCTGTTTCGAGACCGCGGCCGAGGCGGTGCTGAGCTGGCGGCTGCACCGCGCCGCCGGGGTCCGGATGCGCACCGACGCGGCACGGGCCACCGAGGGTGCGCTGGTCACGGCCGGCCTCGGGGTCGGGTTGGCCCGCGTGTGGGGGCCCTGCCGGGTGGTCTGGAGCGACGAGTCGCCCACGCTCGCCGGCTTCGGCTACGGCACCCTCCCCGGTCACCCGGAGCGGGGCGAGGAGGCGTTCGTGGTCGGCCAGGACGACAGTGGCGCGGTCTGGTTCGAGGTACGCGCGTTCAGCCTCCCGGACCGCTGGTTCACCCGCGCGGCCGGCCCGGCCGTCCGGGCGGTGCAGCACGCGTACGCCTGGTGGCTCGGTCGCACTCTGCGCCGGCTCTGCGCCGGCCGCTGACCCGGCGGCCTCAAAAGCGGGCGAACGAGCGGATCGGGGCGCGCGGGCCGTACTTCGGCGCCTGGATGCCGGCGGCCTCCAGCAGCAGACACACCCGACCCCGATGCCCCCGGAACGGCTCCAGCAGGGCCAGCATCCGAGCGTCGTCACCCCTCGGTTCGCCGGCGAGCGCCCAGGCCACCGTGTTCGGGATGTGGTAGTCGCCGACGCTGACCGCGTCCGGGTCACCGTAGGCGATCCGGACCACCTCGGCGGCGGTCCACGGGCCGATGCCCGCGATGGCGGTCAGCCGCCGGGTGGCCTCGGTGGCGTCCACGCAGCGCTCCAGCCGATCGGCGAGCGCGGCGGCGCGCCGCAGCGTGTCGGCCCGGCGCTGCTCCACGCCGAACGGGTGGAACACCCAGTACGGGGTGGCGGCCACCGCGGCGGCCTCGGGCGGCAGCAGCAGCGGTTGCAGCGGGCCGGGTGCCGGCTCCCGGAAGTGCCGCACGGTCGCCGCGTACGCCCGGTACGCCTCCTTGCCGGTGACCTTCTGCTCGAAGACCGCGCGCAGCAGCCGGGGGAAGACCTGCCCGGTGGTGGGCATCCGCAGCCCCCGGTGCTCCCGGGCCAGCCGGGCGACGAGCGGGTGCGCCGCCGCCAACTCGGCGAAGCCGGTCAGGTCGTCGTGCAGCCCGGCGATCTTGTCGGCGCGGGCCACCACGTGCTCGGCGCCCGGTCCGTAGCCCTCGGCGAGCAGCTCACCGCCCGCCGGCCGCAGCGCGAGGGTGGCCGGCCCGTCCGGGGTGCGGGTAGCCCACCAGAACGTGCCGGCGGCGATGCGCGCGCACGGGTCGTACGGGCTGAAGGTCAGGCCGCGGACCGACGCGGCCAGCCGGTAGCCGACGGGCGGGTGCAGCACCCTCGTCGCGGCAGGCTCGGTCTCGGTCACCCCGCTACTCTGCCAGGTCGCGGTACGGCGCCGGTCGTCGACCAGCCGCCCGCGGGCACGGCGGTGGCCGGTCGCGCCCTCCCCGGCTGCGACCGGCCACCGTGCCCTGGCGTATCGGGATCAGTACGAGTAACCCGAACCGCCGGCGTCGCTCGACCCGCTGTCCGCCGGCGGCGCGACGGCCTTCGGCGTCGAGGTGGGCAGGCAGGTCAGGTTCTTCTTGCCGTTCTGGTCGACCACGAACCAGGTGCCGCCGACGGCCTGGCCCTTCCACTGGCCGGGCTTCTTGTCGCCGATGTAGCGGTACACCGGCCAGCCGCCGATGGTGAGCTGTCGGGTGCCGTCCTGTCGGGTGACGCTGCCGACCTTGTCGTCGGAGAGGCCGGTGAGCTGCGGGTTGCCGTCGGTCAACGCCGGCGGCCACACCTGCGCGCACTTGTCGACGCAGTTCGACGCGGGCGGGTCGGCGGTGTCCTTGTCGAACCGGTACAGGACCCAGCCGTCCTGGTCGGTCACGACGTTGCCCATCCGGGCGATCTTCTTGCCGATCAACTGCTCGGTCAGGTCGACGTCCGCGGGCGGCGGCGCGTCGGCGACCGGCGCCTCCGCGGATGCCGACGCCTCGGGTTCAGCCGACGCGGTGGGCTCGGCCGCGGCGACGGCGACCGGCTCGGCCGCGCTCGAGTTCGCCCCGTCGTAACCCGCGGGAGCGCAGGCCGTTAGTGCGACCATCGCGCTCGCGACGATGACGGTCCGCTTCATCTGTGCCACGTGCCCTCCTCATTCTTGGCAGTTCACCCATAGGTACGGCGGGCAGGCTGTCAAGGTTGAATAAGTAACAGTGGTCAATTTCACGCGAATGGATTGAACCAAATCGAGCGTCCATCCGTATGGCCCTCCACACGGCACCTTCGGTCACACAACGGATCGACGCCGGCCATTGAGACAATGACCGGCGTCGAGGATGGTACGCGACCCTTACATGGGCACCGTGACCAGCGGACTGGCCACCCCGTTGCGGTCGACCGACTGCACCTGGAGCTGCTTGATGTCACTCGCCAACGCGGACGTCGAGGCGCTCAGCTCAAGACCCTGCGGGCGATTGTTCGTGCCGTAACCGCCATCGGGCACCGACCACGTCGAAATCACCTCGGTGGTGCCGTTCGTGCGCACCACCATCAACCGGCAGATGCGTGGGCCGGGCAGTTTCCGCAGGCTGAAGTTGATGCGGGTGCCGTACTCCCGCTCGACCAGGAACATCGTCGTCTGCACGCCCGTCGTCGGGTCCGTGGCGTCGACCTGGTCGCCCTCCTCCTCGGTGCCGCCGACGCCCGGGCCGCTCGGCGGCGCGGTCGGCGCGCTCGTCGGCGGGTCGTTGGCGGCGGCGCTCGTCGTCGGCTCCGCGAGAAGCCCCGGCGCCTCGTCCCCGGCCACACTCACGAAGCCGTAACCCGTCAACCCGCCGAAGACCACCACCGCCGCGGCGGTCGCGAGCAGCTGACGAAACCGGGTACGCCGTCGGTCGGCCCGGACCGCTACCAACGTCCGGTCCAGCAGCGCCGGATCGGTGGCGGTCTGCTCCAGCGCCATCATCGTCTCGCCGTCGATGCCGGAGAGCAGCCCCACCACCGGCACCATCGTCTCCAGCTCGGCCGCGCACGCCCAGCACGCGGCGAGATGCTCCTCGAACCGCTCAGTGTCCTGCTCGTCGAGCACGCCGAGCGCGTACGCGGCGACGTCCATATGGTCTGGCCGGCTCATTCTGTCACCCCCCGCTCCTGCAGAGCCGTGCGCAGCGCGCGCAGCGCGTAGTAGACCCGCGACTTGGCGGTGCCCAGCGGAAGCCCCAACTCCTCGGCAGCCTCCGGCACCGTCCGCCCCCGGAAGTACGTCGCGATCAGGATCTCCCGATGCGACTGACTCAGCGTACGCAGCGCGTCCGCCACCGTCATCGTGCGCAGCACCCGGTCGGTGCTGTCCGCCTCGGCGAACGCGGTCAGGTCCCGGTCGTACGTCTCCGGCGGCCGGGCCTCCTGGCTGCGGTGCTCGTCGATGGCGATCCGACGGGCCACCGTGACCAGCCACGGCCGCAGCGAACCCTGCCCCTGCGCACCGAGGCGGTGCGCGTTACGCCAGGCCCGCAGCAGCGTCTCCTGCACGATGTCCTCCGCGCGCTGCCGGTCCCCCCCGGTGAGCCGCATGACGAACATCAGCAACGGGCCGGCGTGCTCGGCGTAGAGCAGCCGGATCAACTGGTCGGAGTGGCTGGCCTCGGTTGTCGTCGCCTGGTGGCGCCCGGGCGCCGGTTGGGGCGTCACCGGACCATTTTGGCGAGACATGGCTCGGGCGTCGACCCCCCGGGCAGACGAGGTCGGCCGCGACGACCGCGCGGACAACCAGTCCGCGCGAACCGCGTCGCCATGCCAACCGGCCGCCACCGCATGCATGCAGACCTCCGGGATGTCCGTGACCAACGCCGCCCCCACAAGGCGGGCCGCCCGGTGGTACGCAGCGCCGCCCCGAGCGGATCAACAAACCGCGAAAAAAGTTCGACGGAGAGGTCGGCGGGCTCGGATCGACCAGTCAGCGGCGGACGGAGAACAACCCCGGCGGCGGCGGATCCGAGCCGGTGGCGTCCGCGTCGCGCACCACCGCCGCGCCACCGACGAAGCGGTCCAACTCGTCGCCGGCCACCACCCGGCCGGGGAACCAGTCCCCGGCCGCCCGCCGGGTCAACGCGGGGACCGGGGGAGTCGTCCGCCCGGCGACCAGCACCAGATTGCCGTACCGGCGACCGCGCAGCACCGCCGCGTCACCGACCAGGCACGCCTGGGGCAGCACCGAGCGCACCGTGGCGACCTGGCCACGGGCGTACCGTAGCGGCGGGCCGTCGGCCAGGTTCGCCAGCAACCAGCCCGCCGGGCGGAGCACCCGCGCCACCTCGGCGGCGTACTCCACCGATGTGAGGTGCGCCGGTGTGCGGGCACCGGCGAACACGTCGGCGACCACCACGTCGTAGCTGGCGTCCCGCGTCGAGGCCAGCACCGCCCGCGCGTCCTGCACACGAACCCGCAGCCGGGCGTCCGCCGGCCAGGGCAACGCGCGGCGCACCAGCTCCACCAGAGCGCCGTCCACCTCGGACACCCGCTGGGTGGACCCCGGCCGGGTGGCCGACACGTAGCGGGGCAGGGTCAGCGCGCCACCGCCGAGGTGCAGCACCCGCAGCGGCTCGCCGGGCGGCGCGACCAGGTCCAGTGCGGCGGCCAGCCGCCGGACGTACTCGAACTCCAGATGCGTGGGATCGGTCAGGTCGACGTGCGACTGCGGCGCCCCGTCCAACAGCAGCGTCCACGAACCGGCCCGGTCCGGCGACGGCACCAGTTCGGCCCGCCCGGTGTCCACCTGCTCGACCACCCGGTCATCCGCTCGTTTGCGTCCCACCGCGACCCGCTCCCGCTCAGCGGCCGACGCGCGCCGCGGTGGTCAACGCGCGGTGCAGCAGACGGGAATCGCCGAGCAACGCCCGCAGGCGGCGCTCCAGACCGGCGATCGGGATGAGGTTCTGCGGCGCCCGCGGATCCTTGTACGGAGTCGACGCGAACCGGGGCAGCGTGACCAGCGACAGGTCGGCCAGGTCGATCGCCGCCTCGACGGGCAGGTCGGCGGAGCACTCCACCCGGACGATCCCGGCCCACGGCGCACCCACGGCCACCGGCAGCCGCAGATACCACGACCACCCGCCCCAGGCCGTGCCGAGCCGGAACACCGGTGACCGCTGACCGGACGCCAGACCGGTCACCACAGCCGTCAGCCGGGCGTCCAGGTACTGGCTGTGCTGGGTCTTGATGTAGCCGAGCGTGCGCGGCAACTGGCGGCGACTGCGCAACGGGCCGTCCACCACCAACAGGTCGCCGTCGACCCGGGCGGCGTCGGACACCGCCACCTCCAGCGCGGTCAACGGACCCTGCACGGCCGCCGGCAGCTTCGCCAGCTCGCCGGTGCCGCCCACCCGGTGCACCGGGTAGCGGATGGCGCCCGCCACCACGTCCTGCGCCGACGGGCTCGCCGTGAACAGGCCCCGGCCCACCCGCGTGCCGGCCAACTGGGCCGCGCCCCGACCGAGGTCGCAGCGGACAACCCCGGCCGCGTACGACGCCGCCAGCCCCGGGAAGGACCCGCCGTCCGCCTCGGCCGTCCAGATGCTGGCGTCGATCCGGCGGACCCCGTCGACAAGCAACACCACGTCGGGGGCCCGCACGTCCGCGCGTACCCCGATCGCCCGCCAGTCGACGGCCGGCAGCTCCACGTCGGCGTCGACCTGCGCGCTGCTCGGCGTCGCCGGCCCGGACGCGGACGCCTCGAACGACGCACCGTACGCCGGGTCCCACGAGTCGACGAAGAACGCGGCGTCGCTCACCGGCCCGTCCGTTCGACGCGCGCCGAGCGGGCATCCTTGCGCACCTCGAAGCGGACCGGGATCCGCTCGGCCAGCGCCGCGACGTGGGTGACCACGCCGACCATCCGGTCACCCCGGGCGGCCAGGTTCTCCAGGGTCGCGGCCACCGTGTCCAGCGTGGCCGCGTCCAGCGTGCCGAAACCCTCGTCCAGGACGATCGACTCCAGACTCGCCGCGGTCGTCGACATGCCGGCCAGCTGTTCGGAGAGCGCCAGCGCTAACGCCAGCGACGCCTGGAACGTCTCGCCACCGGAGAGGGTGCGCACCCCCCGGCGCAGCCCCGCGTCGTGGTGGTCGACCACGAAGAACTCGCCCTTGTCGTGCACCAGCTCGTACTGGCCCGAGGACAGCTCCCGCAGGATCCCCGACGCGCCGTCGACCAGCAGGTCCAACGCCTCCGCCAGCAGCCACCGCTCGAAGTTGTTGGCCCGCAGGTGCCCCGCGAGGGCCCGTGCCACCTGCGCCTCGCGCTCGTGCCCGGCCCGCTGCTCGCGCAACGTGCCGGCCTGCTCGCGGCGCTCGGCCAGCCGGCGCCGGTCGGCCTCGGCCCGCTCCACGGCCACCGTCGCGGCGTGCACCGGGTCCTCGCCGACGGGCACGTCGGCGGCGGCGAAGCGGTCGGCGATCTGCCGCTGCACCGCGTCGGCCGCCGCCTCGGCGTCGGCGACGACGGTGGCCCGGCCGGCCCGGTCGGCGCGGCGGCGCGCGGCCGCGGCCGCCCCCCCCGCGGGCAGCACCCCCCCCGAGGGCGCCACGGCGGCGCGGTCCGCCCCCGGCGGGACCCACCCCCCCCCAGCGGCGCGGGCCGGGTCGAAGCCCCCC
>NZ_JBFAPG010000345.1:0-6903 GCF_040675595.1 Micromonospora sp. NPDC049580 | reverse complement strand
GCGTCCGCAGGCCCTGGCGGGACACCCTGCTCGACGAGGTGCCCTGGCTGGTGCTGGCCGGTGTGCTGATGGTCGGCACCTACCTCGCCACCTGGCCGGCGTGGCCGCCTCCGACGAGCGGCTGGCCGGCCTCGACGACCTGCGCCACGGGCCCGACTCGCCGGCGATGAGCGCGATCCGGCGTCGCGAGATGATCCTCGCGGTGGACCTGGCCGGCGAGTCACGCTGGCCGGCCTGGACGCCCCGCGCCCGCGACCTCGGCGTCCGTGGGGTCATCTCCGCCCCGCTGGACATCGACGACCAGGTCATCGGGGCGATCAACCTGTACGCTGCCGCGCCCGACGTCCTCACCCCGCAGCACCAGTTGACCGCGATGCTGCTCGCCGAACATGCCGGCCTGCTGCTGGCCGCCGTCCGGGACCGGAGCCGCCAGCAGGCGCTCGTCGGTGAGCGGGACGCCTCGCTCCTGCACGACGGTGTCATCGGGCAGGCCATCGGTGTGATCATGACGCAGCGCGGCTGCCCGGCGGCCGAGGCCCTCGACGTGCTGCGCACCGCCGCCTCGTCCCTGGACATCCCGCTGCGCGAGGTGGCCGAACGCCTCATCCGGACGGTGTCCCGCCCCCGCGAGACCTGACCTGACCTGCCCGCCGCGCGCCGCCGTGGCGGTGTGGCCGGCTCGGTCGCCGGGAGGTCGGGGCGTCCGAGCCGTGGTGACGGCGCGGTTTCCCGCGAGGATCAGGCCGGGCGTGCCCGTTCTCCCGGTCGGCGGCGAGTCGGGCGGCGTCGTTTCGCGCGACGAGGGGTCGGGTAGCACTCTGGTACTGGTGAGCTGCGCCGACCCTGGGGAGGAACGATGCAGAGCCGGCTGCGGGTGCAGGGGCATCCCATCCAACCGATGCTTGTGACGTTCCCGCTGGGGCTCTTCGTCAGCGCCGCCGTCTTCGACCTCACCGACGTCCTCGGCGGGCCGGCCTTCCTCGGTGAGGTCGGCTACTGGACCGGTGTCGCAGCCCTGTTCGCCGCCGCGATGACGGCGGTCGCGGGCATGGTCGACCTGTGGGACGTGCCGGTCGACGGCACCCGCCGCACCGCCATCGCCTTCAACCTGGTGAACGCGGCCATGGCGGGCCTGTTCCTGGTCACCTGCCTGGTGCGCGCCCACTCGCCGGACCGGGGCGCGACGGTCGCGATCCTGGCCACCGAGCTGGTCGCGCTGACCGCCGGTGGGATGGGTGTGCACCTGGGCGCGCGGCTCATGCGCCAGTTCGACGCGGGCCGGGCCGAGACCGGCGGCCTGGACACCCTCGCCGGTGGCACCGTCGAGGTCGCCCGCCCCCGCCCGTGACCGACCCGGCGCACGCGCCGGCAGAATCGGCGGCCCGGCGCACGCGCCGGCAGAATCGGCGGCCCGGTGCTTGCGCCGGCAAATCGGTTGCCCGCCGTCCGGCCGGACGGCGAGGCTGACCGCCATGAGCGCCGAACGTGATGCCGAGGAGTTGATCGCGGAGGCGGCCGCCGCGCCGGTCGACGGCTGGGGCTTCGACTGGCTGTCCGGTCGGGCCACCGAGGAACGTCCACCCTGGGGGTACGCCGGATTGGTCGCCGAACGGATGGCGCGCGCCGACGCCGCGCTGGACGTGGACACCGGTGGCGGCGAGGTGCTGGCCGAGATTCCGTACCCGCCGAAGGTGTTGGTGGCGACCGAGGCGTGGCCGCCGAACGTCGAGGTCGCCCGGCGGACCCTGCGCCCGCTCGGAGCGACGGTGGTGACGGTCGCCCCCGACTCGGCGCTGCCGTTCCGGGACGGGTCCTTCGACCTGGTGGTCAGCCGACATCCGGTGCGCACCGACTGGGCCCAGACGGCCCGGGTGCTGCGCCCCGGCGGCACGTTCCTGTCCCAGCAGATCGGTCCGGGCACCATGCGTGAGCTGAGCGAGGCGATCCTCGGCCCGCTGCCTCCGCCGGACGGGCGGCACCCCGCCGCCGCGGTCGCCGCGGCCGAGGCCGCCGGGCTGCGGGTGGTCGACCTGCGCCGGGCCACGCTGCGCGCGACCTTCCACGACATCGGCGCGGTCGTCTGGTTCCTGCGCAAGGTGGTCTGGACGGTGCCGGGCTTCACGGTGGACCGCTACCGCCCCGAACTGCTCGCCCTGCACCGCCGCATCACGGCCGAGGGCGCCTTCGTCGCCCACGCCCGACGTTTCCTCATCGAGGCCACCCGCCCCACCTCGACGCGCTGATCATGACGCTGCCCGGGGCGTCGCGCCCCGGGGTACGGGTCAGTGGGGGTGGGTCTGGTGGTGGGTTGCCAGGATGTCGGCGCCGAAGTCGCTGGCGGGGCGGCGGAGCACGGTGTGCGCGTGGTTGCCGTCGTCGCTTGTGTTGTCGTACTCGATCAGCAGGTCGTCGCCCTGCACCCGGTAGTAGTGCCGCTGGCCGGGCCTCGTCGGGCCGGCCCAGGCGAAGTGCAGCTGGCCGCCCTCGACGCGGGCCGCCTCCTGCACGGCCAGTTCGGGAGGCAGCCGGTCCAGGTAGAGCGCGACGACCTGGTCGAGCAGCGCGCGGCCGGTCGGGCCGAGCCGGTCGGCCGGCACGCCGGGCGGGTCGACGGGCCCCTCGAACCGCTCGCGGGTGGCGCTGATGATGTCCGTCGGCGCCTCGTCGGCGATGATCGCGGCGGCCCGCCCGGCCGGCCCGAGCGCGTCGAGCAGGGCGCGGGCCAGGTCCTCCTCGGCAGCGAGCGGTCGGGAGATGGTGTGCCCGGCGTAGCGCACCGCCGCCGGGTTGGCGCCGAAGAAGATCGGCGCGGGGGAGACCTGGTCGTCGACCACGGTCATGGTCACCGACAGGTGGTGCCCTTCGAGCCGCCACGCCCAGCGGTCGTCGCGGGCCGGGTCACCGAACACCGCGATCCAGTAGTCGCCGCTGTGCCGCCCGCGGTGCCAGCCCTCGGCGCGGTCGAGGACTTCCTCCAGCGCGATGATCGCCATGGCCTGCGCGTACGCCGACGGGCTGAGCGCGGTGGCCAGCAGCCGGTGCGCGGCCTTGCGCCCGGCGACGTCCAGCTCGGCCAGGCAGACGCCGGGGCGGGGGCGGGGCCGGTACTCCAGCCAGCGCCGGGCCGACTCGTCGTCGAACGGGTACACGGCGCCGATGCGGGTCGCGGGGTCGAGCGCGGCCAGCAGCGCGGTGCCGGCGGCACGCATCTGTTCGGGCAGGGGATCTTCCACCGACCCTGTATACCGGCCCGTCGGGTGCCGCGTCAGCCGGCCCGCAGCAGCGCGGCCATCTCCGGCAGGTCGAAGAACTGCGCGGTCTCGGCCGCCGACGGGTTGCCGTGCGCCGGATCGGCCCCGGCGGCGAGCAGCGCGCGGACGGCGTCGGCGCTGCTGCGGAAGACCGCGGCGGCGAGTGCGGTCTGACCTCGGTCGTTGGTACGGGTGTGGTCCGCGCCGCGGGCCAGCAGAGCGGCCACCGTGTCCGGGTGGGCGTGGTAGGCGGCCAGGATCAGCAGCGTGTCGCCCTTGTCGTTGGTCAGGTTGACCGGCAGACCGGCGTCGACCTGGGCGGCCAGCTCCTCGGTGGAGCCCGCGCGGGCCAGGTCGAACATCCGGTGCGCGAACGCCAGGGTCTCGGCGTCAAGGTCATCGGTCACCGGTCCAGGGTAGTCGCCGAGGTCCTGATAGGTTGCTCGGCCGGCGCGGTGGGGGAGGGGTCCGATGGGTGAGACGGTCTACGTGGGCAACGCGGGCGTCGACGGCGTCGGCAACGGTGGCTGGCTGCTCGGGCACTTCGCGCCGCCGGACGAGATCCGGCACAGCACCGACGTCGAGGTGAAGTGGGGCGTGCACCCGCCCGGGGAGGCCCGCGCGCGGTGGGCGACCGGCGAGCGTCGGACCACCCTGCTGGTGCTGGTCGACGGGTGCTTCCGGGTGGAGCTGCCGGACCGGACGGTCCGGTTGGCCGCACCCGGCGACTACGTGGTGTGGGCGCGGGGCGTGGATCATTCCTGGTACTCGGAGCGCGCCTCGGTGGTGCTGACCGTGCGCTGGCCGTCGCTGCCCGGCTACCGGGTGGGCCCCCCGGTTCTGCGCTGAGCCCGAGCGGTCGCCTGCTCGCCTCCCGGCATGTGGAATTACCTACTAAACCTATAGGCTTTGCCGGCTAGAGTACGGAGGCACCCCGCCGAACGACCCGCTGAGGAACCACCGATGACCCACGATCGCCCGGCACCCGACCTGCTCGCCGTCGCCGCCCGGTGGGCCGACCCGGCCGGCTGGCCGGTCGCACTGCGCTTCGACCCCACCGAGCGCTGGTACGCCCGGCTCGCCACCGCCGACGACCACGAGGTGTGGGCCCTGAGCTGGCTGCCCGGCCAGGGCACCGACCTGCACGACCATGGCGGCTCCGCCGGCGCGTTCCGGGTGGTCGCCGGCGCCCTCACCGAGGAGACGGTCAGCCGTGCGGCGCTGCGCCCCCGTCTGCTGCCCGCCGGCGCCGCCCGCCGCTTCGGCCCCCGCCACGTCCACCAGGTCACCAACCGTGGCCCGGTGCCGGCGGTCAGCGTGCACGTCTACCGGCCGGCGCTGCGCCGGATGACCCGCTACGACCTCCTCGACGGGCGCCTGCGGGTCGCCGAGGTCGCCGAGGCTGGCCGGTCCTGGTGAGCCTCTCGTTCGCACCGCCCTCTCGTCACCGGAAGGAATCGATAATGCAGGTCACCGCCGAGCACTGTCCGGCACCCGTGCCACCGCCGGGCTCCCGGGGCATCGACGAGATCCTGGCCGCCGCGCGAGCCCGCCTCGACCGACTGGACCCGGAGCGGGCGCACCTGGCGTGCCGGGCCGGCGCGTTGCTTGTCGACATCCGGCCGGCCGCCCAGCGCGCCGCGCACGGCGTCGTGCCCGGCTCGCTCACGATCGAGCGCAACGTGCTGGAGTGGCGCTTCGACCCGCGGTGCCCGGCCCGGCTGCCCGAGGCGGTCGACTACGACGTGCCGGTGGTCGTCATCTGCCAGGAGGGCTACACCTCGTCGCTGGCCGCCGCCGCGTTGCAGGACATCGGCCTGCACCGGGCCACCGACGTCGACGGCGGTTTCGCCGCCTGGCGCATCGCCGGCCTGCCGGCGCTCGGCCCCACCCCGCTGCACCGCGCATCCCCCCTCGCGCCCCCGGTCACCGCCGGCTGGGCGCGCAGCTGACCCCCACGCCGCACCGGGCGTGGCAGGCGTACCGCCATCTCAGGAGGCACGATGTCCGTCGTCGCGATCCCCACCCGTCCCTACTCGCCGGGTCACCCGGGCCGGGCCGCCGTCCGCCCGCGTACCGGCCCGACCCTGACCATCACCCTCGACCTGGCCCCCGGGCCGATGAGCCCTCGGTTGGCCCGGCTGGTGCAGCTGCTCGGCGAGCTGGCCGAGGCCGGGGAGGGTCGGCTGCGCCCCGCTGACGACGTGCCGTCGACGCCGCGACCGCTGCCGCGCCCCGCCTCCGCCGAGGTGCCCGCCGCCGACACCGACGGGGCCGACGTGCGCATCCTGGCCGGCTCGCGGGTGGTCCGCCTGGGCGACCGGGTGGTCGCGCTGACCCGCATCGAGTACGACCTGCTGCTCTTCCTCGCCGAGCGTCCGCGCCGGGTCTTCACCCGCCTCCAGCTGCTGTCGAACGTCTGGGGCTACGAACACGCCGTGGCCCGCACCGTGGACGTGCACGTCCGGCGGCTGCGCGCCAAGCTGGCCGGGGCAGAGGTGGTCACGACCGTCTACGGGGTGGGTTACCGGCTGGGCGACGAGGCGCGGATCAGCGTCGACCACACCCGCTGAGCAGCGCTCGTGCGGCGGTCCGCAGGCGACGGCGGTGGCATGGTGAACAGGACGGGGACCCCCGTATCGGGGCATCCTGGCGGCTCTGCTGTAATCATCAGGCTTCGTACGCAGAGCGAGCATCCGGCTCCGATGTGTTCGTCAATTGTCACATTCATGCAACGCAGCCGCCTCTTGACCCTCGCCCGGGCGCCCGGAAGCATCGATGAAGCGGCGTCCCGGGCCGTGGGGAGATACCCGGACCAGCCCAAGGAGGACCATGTCGGTCAGCCCCGCCTCGTCGCGCGCCGGATGGCATACGTCCCAACCCGCGGTGCCCGGTCGACCTCCCGGCGGTCAACGCCGCCCGGCGAACACCGCCGCGCCCATGCTCACCGTGACGCTGTCCATCCCGCTGGCCTGTGAGGAGTCGCTGACCCCGCCGGCCCGGCGGCTGCTCGAAGCCGCGCGCGAGATGCTGGAGCGGGGCGAGGGCGTGATCACCAGCTCCGTTCCGGCCGAGCGTCGCGCCGACGGGGTGCCGGCCAACCGAGCGCCCGCCCGAGCCCTCACCCCGACGATCCCCGCCCTGCACATCCTCGCGGCGTCCCGATCGGTGCTGCGCGACGACGAGCCGCTGCCGCTGACCCGGCTGGAGTTCGACCTCCTGCTGCATCTGGTCGCCCACCCCCGCCGGGTGTTCACCCGGCTGCAACTGCTCAACGCCGTCTGGGGCTATGAGCACGCCGGCGTCCGCACCGTCGACGTGCACGTGCGCCGGCTGCGCGGCAAGGTCGGCGTGGACGTTCCCCTGGTCACCACCGTTTACGGCGTCGGCTACCGGCTGGCCGACGACGCCCGCGTCACCGTCGACCGCACCGGCTGACCGTCCGACGACCGCCCGTTCGGCGCGCGGGGCAGGATGGTTCGGTGCGCATCCGTCCCATCTCGCCCGACCTGCTCGTCGCCGAACTGACCGCCCGGCTCGACGACGCCTCCCGCACTGTCGAGCCCGCCCGGCTGCGCGTGGCGATCGACGGCGCCCCCGCCGCCGGCCCGGACGAGCTGGCCGCCGCGCTGGTCGACCCGCTGCGCGCCCG
>NZ_JBFAPG010000344.1:0-6911 GCF_040675595.1 Micromonospora sp. NPDC049580 | reverse complement strand
GGGCCGAATACCGGACCCGGGGGCGAGCCCACGGTCGTTCGGGGGTCTGCAACGACCCGGCCCGGCCGGCCATTCCCCCGCCGGTTGAGCGGGCGGGGCGGCTGGCCGTGGTCCTGCGATCGTCAGGGTATGTAACGACCCCCGGCCCGCCACGATTCCGCCTCACGGATGCGACCGGTCACACCCCGACACCGCCCGGAAGCGGACATCTCACCCCCGACGGCCGCCGGGAAGCGGACATCCCGCCCCGACGGCCGCCCGGAAGCGGACATCTCACCACGGCGGCCTCCGGGAACGGTCATCTCGCCCGTTCGACGCGATGGACACGGTCGACGGGGTGTGGCCGGGCGGTGATCGACTCGGGATCGCCGATATCGGGGTGTCCGGGACGGGTTGACACCCCGACATCGCCGACCTCGTGTTGATCAAGCCGGAGCGGCGGAGCGGGCCCGGTGGCACGCATCCACGCTCCCGTGATGACCGGGATCACGCGTCCCAGGCGGGCGCGAACCCGACGACCACGCCTATGCTGGGTCATGTTTTTAGACTGACCAGTCAGTACAGTGATCGGGGTGGGCGTCGTGGTGGTCGAGGCGAGGGGTCTTGGCCTCCGTACCTCTCGAGGGTGGGTTTTTCGGGATGTCGACCTTGCGGTCAACGCGGGTGAGCTGCACGCGATCGTCGGGGCGCCCGGTAGCGGACGGACCTCTCTGCTCCTCGCCCTGGCGAACCGCTTCCCCACGAGCGAAGGCCAGGTGGAGCTCCGTGCGGCCGCGGCGCTCGGTCAGGTGGCCGGGGTGCACGAGCCCGACCCGGAGTTGACGGTCGCCGAGCACATCTCGGAACGACTGTCGCTGCTCGGGCGGCGAGCTGACCGTGCCGGGCCGACGGCCCTTCGTCCCGGTGCGGCAGACGAGCTCCCGGCAGACGAGCTTGCCGACGCCGAAGCCGAAGCCGAAGCCGAAGACGAAGTCGAAGTCGAAGTCGAAGTCGAAGTCGAAGTCGAAGGCCAAGCCGGAGGCCAAGCCGAAGCCGAAGGCCAAGTCGAAGGCCAAGCCGGAGGCGGAGGCGGGCCCGACCGACGGTCGACGGGCCGTCGAGGGTTTTTCGGGTACGGCACGGTGGGCGGTCGACCGACTGGACGGCGCGGGTCGCCCAGGCAGGGCCGGCGGGACGCGGTCGCCGCGGTGATCACGGGTGCCGGACTGGGTACCGACGTCCCGCTCGACCCGGCCAGCCGAGGACGGGACCTGACCCCGGTGCAGCGCCAGATACTCGGGCTGGTGCTCGCCACTCTCGCGGGGCCGGGGTTGATCCTCGCCGACGACATCGACGCGGGTACGGACGGCGCGGACCGCGCCCTGCTCTGGGACCTTCTCGGTCGGCTGACCGACCGGGGCATCGCGGTGGTGGTGACCGCCCGCGAGGTGGAACCGCATTCGCCGTCGATCGTGCACCGACTGGGCCCACGAGTAACCGCTGCTGCCGACCAGGACACCGAGGTGAACCGATGAGTGTTGTCCGACTGGCCTGGTTCGAGTTGCGCCGGATGACCAGGGGGCGGCTGCCGCGCGCCGCGCTGGCCGTGCTGACCGTCGTGCCGCTGCTGTACGGGGCGCTCTACCTCTACGCCTTCTGGGATCCGTACGGGAAGATGGACCGGATTCCGGTCGCCCTGGTGAACGCCGACCTGCCGGCGACGGCCAGCGACGGGTCGGTGGTGCACGCCGGGCAGGACCTGACCGACGAGCTGATCGACCGCCGGGTGTTCGGCTGGCAGGTCACCGATGCCGAGGACGCCGACGCGGGGTTGCGCAGCGGCCGGTACCACCTGGTGTTCTCCATTCCGGCGGACTTCTCGGCCACGCTCGCCGCGAGCCCCGAGCCCGGCCAGCCGGCCCATCGGGGCGAGCTGAAGGTGGTCAACGACGACGCCACCAACTACCTGTCGGGTCTGCTCGCCCGTTCGGCGTTCAGCGAGATCCGGGCCGCTGCGGCGGAGAGCGCCGCGTCCGGTTACTTCGCCCGGATGCTGGTGGGCTTCACCGATGCCAAGGCCGAGACGGGTCGGGCCGCCGACGGCGCCGGTCAGCTCGCCGACGGGCTGGGCAGCTCCGAGGCGGGCGCGGGTCGGATCGCCGACGGGTTGGACAGCTCGGCCGACGGTGCCGGGCAGGTCGCCGACGGGTTGGACAGCTCCGCCGCCGGGGCGGGCCGGCTCTCCGCCGGCCTGGACGCGAGCGCGCGGGGCGCCGACGAGTTGGCCACCGGGCTGGATCAACTGCGGACCGGCGCCGCGCAGCTCGCCGACGGCACCGCGCGGGCCGCGACGGCGACCCGCGCGGTGGCCAGCAGGGTGGACGGTGCGGCCGCGAGGATCGAGCCGGTCCTGCGGGAGAACGCCGAGCGGATCGAGCGGTCGGCGACGGCCATCGCCGACGGGGCGCAGGCGCTCGCCGACGGCCTGGATGCTCTGCCGCAGCGTGCGCAGAAGGCCCAGGCCCAGGCCCAGGTGGTGCGCGATCGGCTCGACGCCCTGGTTGCCGCGCACCCGGAGTTGGCCGACGATCCGGACGTCGTCGCCGCAAGGGCGGCCGCGGTGGCAGGAGTCGAGGCGGCGCGGGCGGTCGTCGATGGTCTCGATCAGGCCGACCTGACCGCGCTGCGCGAGCGGATGAGCGCGGTGGCCGCCACGGCGCGGCAGATCGCCGCCGCGGCGCCGCACCTGGCCGACGACGTGGCCGCCGCACGTGGCAAGGTCGACGAGCTGGCGGCCGGGCTGGGCACCCTCGCCGACGGCAGCGCCGAGCTGCGCGACGGTCTCGGCGACGCGGCGACCGGGGCCGATCAGCTGCGCGGCGGGCTGTTCCGCCTGGCCACCGGGGCCCGCGAGCTGGACGGCGGGCTCGACCGGCTCAGCGCCGGCGGCGACCGGCTCGCCGACGGCCTGATCCGGCTGGAGAGCGGCGCCGGCGAGTTGGCCTCCGGGCTGACCCGGCTGGGCGGCGGGGCCGGCGACCTCGCCGACGGCCTGGCCGACGGCGAGAAGAAGATTCCGGGGTACGACGACGCGGACGCCCGCTCCGGCGTCCTCGGCGATCCGGTGTCACTGGACCGCTCGGCCCGCCACCCGGCCGGCTCGTACGGGGTCGGCTTCGCGCCGTACTTCCTCGGTCTGGCGCTCTGGGTCGGCGCGATGATCACGTACATGCTGCTGCGGCCGGTCAACCGGCGGCACGTCATGTCCGGCGCACCCGCCTGGCGGGTCGCGCTGGCCGGCTTTCTGCCCGCCGCGGCGGTCGGGCTGGCCCAGGCCGGTGTGCTCTTCACCGTGGTGACACTGGTGTTGGGGCTGGACCCGGTGCACCCCGCCGCGACGCTGGGTCTGCTGGCGCTGGTCTCGCTCGCCTTCACCGCGATCATGCAGTGGCTGGGCGCCCAGCTCGGCCCCGCCGGGCGGCTCGCCGCGCTGGCCCTGCTGATGCTCCAGCTCACCTCCTCGGGCGGCACCTACCCGGTCCAGACCTCGCCCGGCTTCTTCCAGGCGATCCACCCCTGGTTGCCGATGAGCTACGTGGTGGCGGGGCTGCGGCACACCATCAACGGCGGCCCGGCCGGCCCGGTGGTGACGGCGGCGCTCGTGCTGCTCGGCTTCGCGGTGGCGGCGCTGGCCCTGACCACCGGCGCGGCCCGTCGCTCACGCCGGCTCACCCCGGCGAAGCTGCACCCCGAGCTGACCATGTGAGGATGGGCCGGTGACGGACGGACGGTCGAGGCGGCGGGAGGACACGCGTCAGCGGCTCTTCGTCGCCGCGGTGGACCTCATCGCCGAGCGCGGTTTCTCCGCGACCACGGTGGACGACATCGCGGCCCGGGCCGGTGTCGCGAAGGGCACGGTCTACTACAACTTCGAGTCCAAGACGGTGCTCTTCGAGGAGTTGTTGCGCCACGGCATCGGCCTGCTCACCGCCGAGTTCCGGGCGGCGGTCGCCGGGCAGCCGCCGCGCGCCGCGCTGGCGGCCCTGGTCCGCGCCGAACTGGAGTACATCCGCCGGTACCGGGCCTTCGCCCAACTGCTGCTGTCGGAGATGTGGCGGACCAACCGGGAGTGGCAGCAGACGTTGCGGCTGTTGCGCGGCGAGGCGATCGCGGTGATCGCCGAGACCGTGCGGGCCGGGGTGGACAGCGGGGACCTGCCGGCCGATCTGGACGTGCCCACCGCCTCCTCGGCGCTGTTCGGGGTGGGCCTGGTGGTGGCCGTGGACTGGCTGGTGTTCCAGCCCGACCGGCCCATCGCCGACGTGCAGGAGGCGCTGCTCGGCATCGTGCGCCGGGTCGCTCAGACCTGACCGCAAGTCCTGCTCAGGGCGGGTAAATCGGTTGAGTCGACGGGGCTGCTGCCGGCACGCTGGGTGTTCCGCCACCCACGTCCGGAGGAACTCCGATGCGCCTGCTCCGTGATCTGTGGGGCACCTCGCCGCGCCGTCTGACGCTCGTGGCCGTCCTTATCGTGCTCGGCGCCGCCGGTCAGGCGGGCGCGTCGGCGCTCGCCGGCGCGGTGCTGGTACACCGGTCGACGAGCTCCTTCGCGGTGCTGGCCGCGGCGCTGGCCGCCGTGGTGCTCAGCGATCTCGTGGTGAGCCTGTTGATGGCCGGGCTGACCGCCGACTGGTCCGCGGACGTCCGTCGGCGGCTCTGCCGGGTCGCGCTGGGGCAGGACCTGCCGAGCCTCGAGACCACGCCGGTGGGCGAGCTGCTCGACCGCATCGACGGGGACGTCTACCAGGTGGCGTCGGCGGTACGTAACCAGGGCTCGCGCCTCGCCCAGGGGCTCTGTGTCGGCCTGCTGTCGATGGTGGTGGCGCTGGCCGTGTGGTGGCCGGCCGGGATAGCGATGCTGCTGCTCACGGTGCTGCTCGGGGTGGGGCTGCGCCGGCCCACGGCGCGGATCGGCCCCGCCCGGATGGTCGAGGAGGAGGCCTGGTCGGACCTGGCCGCCGTGATGGAGGAGGCGGTGCACGGTCAGGACGACGTGCGGACCAGCCTGGCCCAGCCGTACGTGCTGCGGCTGTACGCCCGGCGCGCTGCCGCCGTGCTGTCCCGCGGCCACCGGGTCTGGGTGCTGTCCGCCCGGGTGGCGACGGTCGCCACCGCGACGATCCGGGCCGGCGTCGGCGTGGTGGTGCTCGGCGGCGCCTGGGCCCTGGCCACCGACCGGGTCGACGCCGCCCGGCTCACCGCGATCTGGCTGCTCGCCCTGGCCTTCGGGGCCACCGCCGAACACGTCAGCCGGATGGTGCCCGAGCTACAGGAGGCCCTCGGCGCGTGGGCCCGGGTGCAGTTGCTCCAGAAGGCCCGGCAGGAGCCGGTCGGCGGGGCCAGTCCGGCCGAGGGTGACCTGCGCATCCGGGACCTGACGTTCGGATACGAGGTGAGCGGCCCGGAGAGCGGGCGGGGTCCGGCCCTGCGCGGGCTCAGCCTGACCTTCGCGCGCGGCCGGTCGTACGCCCTGATCGGGCGGACCGGGTCGGGTAAGTCGACCCTGGCGAAGGTGCTCACCAGGGCCGTGGACGTGCCGTCGGGCACCGTGTTCCTCGGCGGCACCGACCTGTGTGACCTCGACGTCGAAGAGCTGCGCCGCTGGGTGGCGCTGGTGCCGCAGCGCACCGAGATCCTGGCCGGCACGCTCGCCGAGAACGTCGCGCTCTACGACCCGGAGCTGCTCGACGCCGCCGCCCGGGCGTTGGACGAGCTGGGCCTGGCCGGCTGGATCGCCGAGCTGCCCGACGGGCTCGCGACCCGGCTGGGGGAGGGCGGGCACGTGCTCTCCGCCGGCCAGGAGCAGTTGGTGGCGTTCGCCCGGATCCTGGTGCGCGATCCGCACGTGGTGATCCTGGACGAGGCCACCGCGCGGCTGGACCCGGTGACCGAGGCGCGGGTGCAGCGGGCCACCGAACGGCTGCTGCGCGACCGGATCGGCATCGTCATCGCCCACCGGCTCTCCTCGGTGCGCCGCTGCGACGAGGTGGTGGTGCTGGCCGACGGCGCGGTGGTCGAGGCCGGCCCCCTGGAGACGTCGACGCGCTTCGCCGAGCTGCTGGCGACCAGTCACGCCGCCGTGTACGCCGGCGGGGCGTCGGCGTTCCGGTCCGGCGGCGGCACCGACCTGCTGACCGGCCCGCAGAACGCCGGTAGCGACCTGTTGACCGGCCCGCAGACCGCCAGCACCGACCTGTTGACCGGCCCGGACGCCGCTGGCGCCGACCTGTTGACCGGCTCCGAGACCGCCGGCACCCGGCCGGGCGCTGGTCCGGTCGGACCGGCCGTGACGGGTGAGCCGGGCCCGGCGGCGCGGGCCGAGCCGCCGCCGTTGCCACCGACCCCGCCGGCCCGCACGTTCCGGGAGATCATCCGGCTCTGCACCAACGACCCTCGGTACGGCGCGGCGGCGATCGCGCTGTTCCTCGGGCTCAGTCTGCTCGGGCTGGACGGCCCGCTGCTGCCGTGGCTCTGGGCCGACCTGGTCGACGGGACCGGCAACCCGTACCTGCCGGCGCTGGGCATCGTGGCCGGGCTGCTGGTCACCCTGCCGCTGCCGTACTACACCCACGTCTGGTTCCCGCACTGGTGGGTGCGGCAGATGCTGCGGATCGGCCTGCGTCTGGTGCACGGCCAGACCGGCCCGCGCCGGGTCAGCTCGCACACCCCGGCCGAGGTCGTGGCGCAGGGCGGTGACACCGAGCGCGTGGTGCAACTCGCCGACAACGTGCTCGACCAGTCCGTCGCGCTGGTCCTGGTGGTCGCCATGACGGCGGTCACCGGCAGCGTCGTACCGGGGCTGTTCTTCCTCGGCACGATGGTCGTCTCCGGGCTGGCCGCGACGCTGTTCGGTCCGAAGCTGGAGCGTGCCG
>NZ_JBFAPG010000343.1:0-6921 GCF_040675595.1 Micromonospora sp. NPDC049580 | reverse complement strand
GGGCCGGCGAAACGCCGGCCCGCCCGACCACCGAGGACGGGAGCTCATGATGCGCCGGATCGCCGTCCTCGACGCGCCGACAAATCTCGGCCTGCGACCGCCGACGTCCACCTCCGTGCCGGGCTGCGCCAAGGCGCCCGGCGCGTTGCGCGACCACGACCTGCTGGCCCGGCTGCGGGCCCGCGACGCCGGCTGCGTCACCCCACCCCGATACGACCCCGGCGACTGGCGGCCCGGTGACGGCGTGTGCCACGCCCGGGAGATCGCCGACTACTCCCTCGCCCTCGCCGAGCGGGTCGGCTCGATCATCGACCGGGGCGAGTTCCCGGTGGTGCTGGGCGGTGACTGCTCCGTGCTGCTCGGCTCCGCGCTGGCCATGCACCGCCTCGGTGAGGCGGTCGGCGGGCGGATCGGGTTGGTCTTCGTCGACGGGCACTCCGACTTCCGGCACCCCGGCAACGCCTCCTACGTCGGCGCGGCCGCCGGGGAGGATCTGGCCCTCGTCACCGGGCGCGGGCAGGCCGACCTGCCGCGCTGGAGGGCCGTCGACCCTACTTCCGCGACATCGACGTGGTGGTGCTCGGCATCCGGGCGCAGGACGAGTACCGCCTCGACCTCCAGGCCGCGGGCATCACCACCCGACCGGTGCCGGCGCTGCGCGCCGAGGGCGCCGCCCGGACGGCCCAGTGGGCGCACGAGCAGCTCGCCGACTGCGCGGGCTACTGGGTGCACATCGACGTCGACGTGCTCGACCCGGCGGTGATGCCGGCCGTGGACGCCCCCGACCCGGGTGGCATCGCCTTCGCCGAGCTGGAGATCCTGCTCGCCGGCCTGGTCGACACCCCACACTGCCTCGGCGTCGAGCTGACCGTCTTCGACCCCGACTACGACCCGGACGGCTCGTACGCCGCCGAGATCGTCAACACCGTGGTCGCCGGCCTGGCCCCGGTCACCGCCCCGGAGGCGGTGCCACCCCGACTGCTGTCGCCCCGGCCCACGCCCTCCCCGCGGCGAGGCAACGGCCGGGCCGCGACCGCCAGCGAGCGGCTCGCCGGGCGTGATGGGCTCGATCGTGCCGCGCGCCTCGCCGGGCGCGACGGCCCCGATCGGGTCGACGAGCGCGGCGGCGACGACCTTTCCGATGGCGACGCCTCCGGCAGCCAGCCCCCGGGCGTCGGGTCTGCCGGCGTCGGTCCCTCCGGCGTCCGTTCGTCGATCGGCGCGGTGGCTGACGGTGCGGTGGCTGACGGCGTCGCGCCGGCGGTGGCGCCCCCCGGCGCGGGCGGGCGGGCCCCAGCCGAGCCATCCGGCCTCGCGGCCCAGATCGCGGCCACGGTCGAGCGCGAACCGGTCGGTCCGCCCGCGTCGGCCGGCCCGGGTCTGCTCCGACGACCCTCCCCGCCGACGGAGACCCCGCCGGAGAGGCACGAAGCCGACTCCGCCTGATCCGGTCCCGGCCCACCTCGCCGCGATCCACCCCGGAATCAGCGAAACCGGGGTGTCCGGATGGCCTGGACACCCCGGTTTCCGCGGAACCGGGTGGATCACCGCTGGGCGCGGGTGGCGACCAGCGGCGTGCGGCGGGTCAGGTGGCGGGCAGGGCCCGGAGGAAGCGCTCGGCGATCGGGACGGCTGAGGCGGTGCTGGCCCCGCCCTTCTCCACGAACACGGCGAACGCGACGTCACCCCGCCAGCCGACGAACCAGGCGTGCGTGTGGGCCGGGTTGTCGTCGTACTCGGCGGTGCCGGTCTTGCCGTACACCTCGCCGCCCGGAACGTCCTTGAGCGCGCTCCCGGTGCCGGCGGTGACCACCTCGCGCATCATCGTGCGCAGCGCCGCGACGGACTCGGGCTTCAGCTGCTCGCCGGGCGGGGCCGGCTTGGCCGGTGCCGGGTCGACCAGCAGCTTCGGCTGCTCGAAGCGGCCCCGGGCGACGGCCGCGGTGGCGCCGGCCATGGCCAGGGGGCTGACCAGCGTGGTGCCCTGGCCGAACGACGCGGCGGCCTGCTCGGCCAGGCTGCCGCCGGTCGACACCTTGCCGGTGAAGGCGTCCGTGCCGAGATCCCACTGCCCCTCCAGGCCCAGCGAGCGGCCGGCGGCGGCCAGCCCGTCACCGCCGAGCTTCGGGGCCAACGAGGCGAAAGCCGTGTTGCAGGACTTGGCGAAGTCGGTGCGGAACGGCACCGAGCCCAACTCGAAGTTGTCCGAGTTCTTGAAGGACCGGCCATCGACGGTGAAGGTCTTCTTGCACTCCACCGGCCCGTCCAGGGTGACCGCGCCCCGGTCCAGCAGACCCAGCGCACTGACCATCTTGAACGTGGAGCCCGGCGGCACCTGGGCGGTGAAGGCCAGGTTCTCGCCGGCCGGCCCGGGACCGTTGGCGGCGGCGAGCACCGCGCCGTCCTTGATGCGTACCGCCACCAGGGCGGCTCGGCGCGGCTCCGCGCGCAGGGCTGCGTCGGCCGCGTTCTGGGTGGCCACGTCCAGGGTGGTCTTCAGCGCCTGACCGGGCTGCGGCTCCCGGTGGAACAGTTCGGTGCCGGTGGCTGCCAGCTTGCCGTCCTCGGCGGGCCGCTCGACGACGACCGTCAGACCGGGGGCGCCGCGCAGCCGCTCGTCGTAGCGGCCCTGCAACCCGCCGTGCCCGACCAGGTCGCCGGCGACGTACCGGTCCGGGTGGGCGGCGAGGTCGTCGGCCTGCGCCGGGTCGACCGAGCCGAGCAGCGCGCGGGCGAACTCCCGGGTCGGCGCCAGGTCGAGCTTGTCGGAGACGAACTTGGTGCCGGGCAGGTCGTAGATCCGCGGCTTGATCTGCCGGTACGCGTCCTCGCGTAGGGTCACGACCTCGACGAGCGCGCCCGGGTCGGCCTCGGCCACCCGCTTCGGCAGGTCGGCCAGGTCGACGGCGGGGACCAGGGCCGGGCGGATCGCCTTGAAGGCCGCGTCGAGATCCTTGACCAGCTTCTTGATGTCGGTGACCTGGTTCGGCTGCACACCCACCCGCACCACCTGGCGGGGCGCCACGATCGGCTTGCCGGCCGCGTCCAGCAGGCCCGCCCGGGGGCCGGTGTCGCGGCGCAGCCCCAGCCGGTCGCCCTTGGTGAGCTGCTCGTGGATCACCCGCGGCTCCCACATCACCTGCCACTGGTCGTCGTCGCCCTGGACGAGCCGCAGCTCCCGGTCGTACGTCCAGTGGGTCTGGCCCGGCAGGGGCCAGTCGACCCGGATCGTCGTGGTCGCGATGTTCTTGGTGATCTTCGGCTCGCCCTGCCGGGTCAGGGTGGGCGGGGTGGCCGCCAACTCGCCGGACAGCTCCTTGATCTCCTTGGTCACCTCGGCCGCCGGCATTTTGGCACCGGTCGTGTCGACCATCGCGACCGCCTGCAGGTCGCCACTGCGCCAGCCGGCGAGGAAGGCGTCGGCGCTGTGCTCCGGCCCGTCGTCGCCGGAGCACGCCGCCAGGACGCCAGCGGTGAGCAGGGTCGCAGTGAGCGCGGCGACCCGTCGGGCGCGGTTCGGCCGGTGGGGCCGGGGGTAGGACAAGGTCATGAAGCGGTCCTTCCGGTCTCGGGCTGCCCTGCACGGTAGTACGCGAAGGGTGTCCCCAACGTCCCGTGTGGCGCTCGACGTGCGGAAAGACGGGCCGGGCCGGTGTGATGAACATCGCGGGGCGGGGTATCCCGCAACCGGCCAACCTCGGACCCGCAACGGGTGAAAGGACAAAGTCCGGATCCGGACGTCCGGCCAGTGGTCC
Source organism: Micromonospora sp. NPDC049580 (assembly GCF_040675595.1). Classification (NCBI taxonomy): domain Bacteria; kingdom Bacillati; phylum Actinomycetota; class Actinomycetes; order Micromonosporales; family Micromonosporaceae; genus Micromonospora; species Micromonospora sp. NPDC049580. The sequence continues at coordinate 3,166 of NZ_JBFAPG010000343.1, read as the reverse complement.
GCCGACCAAGGCGCGAAACGGCAGGCCTACGCTGGGCGGCAGAGTGACCCACAACGCGGTGGGTCGAGGGGAGTGGCACCGATGGACCGGCGTCCGGCGATCAAACCGGAACCCGACCTCCGGCAGGATGACTCCGGCCGGGACGACGACAGCTTCGATTCGGCGACCGACGGGGACGGCTACGGCCGGCTCGACACGGGCGTCACGGGGCTGCCCGGGTCGAGCATCGACACCATCTACGATCTGGGCCTGCCGACCGAGGCGTTGGCCGACGACGTGGAGGATGCCGAGCTCGACGAACCGGTCCCCAACGCGGAGCGCCTGGTGGCCCAGGCTGTCGCGCTCGCCGGGGACGACCACGACGCGGCGACCCTGGTCGGTCGCTTCTGGCGGTTCGCCCCGGACGAGGAGCTGGTCGGCTTCACGGCGGAGGAGATGCTCGACGCGGCCCGGGCGCACCGGGACCTGGCCCAGCAGCGGGTGCCCGGCGAGTTGAAGCTGCGGATCCACGAGCCGCACGCCGACCAGCACCACACCGTTGTCGAGATCGTCACCGACGACATGCCGTTTCTGGTCGACTCGGTGACCGCGCTGCTCAACTCGTACCACCTGGACGTGCATCTGCTGGTGCACCCGCTGGTGGTGGTCCGGCGCGAGCCGCTGGGCCGGCTCACCGAGGTCTCGGCGGACGTGGAGCCGGACGACGCGATCGCCGGCGACATCATCGAGAGCTGGATGCGGATCGAGATCGACCCGGTCCGGGACGCCGCCGAACGCGACCGGCTGCGCCGTGAGCTGCAACGGGTGCTCACCGACGTGCGGGAGGCCGTGGAGGACTGGCCGAAGATGCGTCAGCGTGCGCTCGCGCTCGCCGACGAGCTGGCCTCGGCCCGCACCTCGGACAACCGTCCGCCGGTGCCGGAGAAGGACATCACCGACTCGGTGGAGCTGCTGCGCTGGCTGGCGCACGACCACTTCACGTTCCTCGGCTACCGCGAGTACCGCCTGGTGGACGCCCCGGACGGGAACCCCGCCGACCAGGTGGACGGCAAGGCACTGGAGGCGGTGCTCGGCACCGGCCTGGGCATCCTGCGCTCGGACTCCCCGGAGGCCCGGTCGCTGTCGTCGATGACGCACGAGGCACACGAGAAGGTGCTGGAGAAGCGCCTGCTCATCATCACCAAGGCCAACTCGCGGGCCACCGTGCACCGCTCGGCGTACCTGGACTACATCGGGTTCAAGATCTTCAACTCCGAGGGCGAGGTCATCGGGGAGCGGCGCTTTTTGGGCCTGTTCTCCACCGCGGCATACCGGACCAGCGTCCGGGAGCTGCCGGTGGTGCGTCGTAAGGTCGCGGAGGTGCTCGACCGCTCCGGCCTGAGCCGGCGCAGCCACTCCGGCAAGGATCTGCTGCAGATCCTGGAGACCTACCCGCGCGACGAGCTGTTCCAGATCAAGACCGACGACCTGTACCACGCGGTGATCGGCGTGCTGCGGATGGCGGGCCGCCGGCAGCTGCGGGTGTTCCTGCGCCGCGACGCGTACGGGCGGTTCATCTCCTGCCTGATCTACCTTCCCCGGGACCGGTTCACCACCCAGAACCGGCTGCGCATGCAGGACATCCTGCTGCGTGAGCTGAACGGCGTCGGGGTGGATTACACGACCCGGGTCACCGAGTCGATGCTGGCTCGGGTGCACTTCATCGTCCGTACCGACCCGACCCGGCCGCCCGGCGACATCGACGCCGACCTGCTGGCCGAGGAGCTGGCCGACGCCACCCGGCTCTGGGACGACGACTACCGGCTGGTGCTGGAACGCAAGCTCGGCGACGAGCAGGCCAAGCACCTGTTCACCCGGTACGCCGACGCGTTCCCGGAGGGCTACAAGGACGGGCACACGCCGTACGAGGCGATGAAGGACCTGGCGAAGCTGGAGCTGCTGGAGGAGCCCGGTCAGCTGGAGATGCACCTGTTCCGCAAGCAGTTGGCCCCTCGGCCCGGCACCCGGATGCCGGGGGCCGACCTGGCCGAGACGATGGACGTCCGGTTCAAGGTCTACCGGTACGGCGAGCCGATGATGCTCTCCGCCGTGCTCCCGGTGCTGCACTCGCTCGGCGTCCGCGTGGTCGACGAGCACCCGTACGAGGTGGACCGGATCGACGGTCGGGTCTACCTGTACGACTTCGGCCTCAGGCTGCCCGAGGGGCACCACGAGCTGTCCGAGGTACGCCCACACGTGGAGAACGCGTTCGCGGCGGCGTGGCGCGGCGAGGCCGAGGTGGACCGGTTCAACGAGTTGGTGCTGCGCGCCGGGCTGACCTGGCGGCAGGTGGTGGTGCTGCGGGCGTACGCGAAGTACCTGCGGCAGGCCGGCACGGTCTTCTCGCAGGACTACATGGAGCAGACCTTCATCGCGTACCCGAAGCTCGCCACCCTGTTGGTGGAGCTGTTCGAGACGCGCTTCGCGCCGGGCGAGCTGACCGCCGAGCAGCGGCAGCAGCGCAGCGGCGAGTTGGTGGAGACGATCCGAGGCGCGCTGGACGACGTGGCGAGCCTCGACCAGGACCGGATCCTGCGCTCGTACCTCACGCTGATCGAGGCGACGCTGCGGACCAGCTTCTACCAGAAGCCGGTCGGCGGGCGGCCGAAGGCGTACGTGGCGTTCAAGCTCGACCCGCAGGCCATCCCGGACCTGCCGGCGCCCCGGCCGAAGTTCGAGATCTTCGTCTACTCGCCGCGGTTCGAGGGCGTGCACCTGCGGTTCGGGCCGGTGGCCCGGGGCGGGTTGCGCTGGTCCGACCGTCGCGAGGACTTCCGCACCGAGGTGCTGGGCCTGGTCAAGGCGCAGATGGTGAAGAACACCGTGATCGTGCCGGTGGGTGCCAAGGGCGGCTTCGTGCTGAAGCAGAAGCCGGGCGACCGGGACGAGGCGGTCGCCTGCTACCAGGAGTTCGTCGGCGCGATGCTGGACGTCACCGACAACATCGTCAGCGGGCAGATCGTGCCGCCCGAGGACGTGGTCCGGCACGACGGCGACGACCCGTACCTCGTGGTGGCGGCGGACAAGGGGACGGCGACGTTCTCCGACATCGCCAACGAGATCTCCCTGGCGCACAACTTCTGGCTGGGCGACGCGTTCGCCTCCGGCGGTTCCGCCGGCTACGACC
>NZ_JBFAPG010000342.1:0-6932 GCF_040675595.1 Micromonospora sp. NPDC049580 | reverse complement strand
ACGTCGTGGCCGGCGGCGGCGAGGGCGACGGAGAGGGCGTGCACGTGTCGGCCGAGGCCGCCGACGAGCACCGGCGGGTACTCCCACGACAGCATCAGCACCCGCAGCTGACGGGCGGGGTGGATGTCGATCACGTGGGCGTCGGGTGACATGCGGCCCCCTTTGAGTTGTCCCCGGGCGCGCGCCGACCGACACCGGAGTCGGTGTCGCCGTCGCGTCTGGATCGGGGCCAATCCTGCCGGGGCCGAGATAACCAGCGGAGACACCGCCGTTGCGGTCGTGTAAAGCGCTACTGGCCCTTGCGGCGCACCCGCAGCAGCTCGGCCACCGACCACGCCTGGAACGGGCAGCCGGTCGCGGAGTGCGGCGCGACGCCGTCGGCCGTCTCGCTTACCGAGCCTAGCCCATATTCGGTCAGATGGGACTCAATACCGATCAATACGTCATCGACTGACATCTTGCCTCGGCGGCAGGCGTCCACGTACGGCCCGAGCAGCCACGGCCACACCGTGCCCTGGTGGTAGCCGCCGTCGCGCTCGGCCGGGCCACCCCGGTGCCGACCTACGAACTCGGGCGAGTCCGGGGCGAGGCTGCGGGGCCCGAGCGGGGTGAGCAGCCCGGCCGCGATCCGGCGCAGCGTCGGCTCGTCCGGCTCCAGCGGCGCGAACGGCAACGACCAGGCCAGCAACTGGTTGGGGCGCAGGGCGTCGTCGTCGTGCAGGGCCGCCCCACCGAGTGGGTACGCCGGCGCGGGCGCGTCCAGCACGTCGTGCAGCCAGCCGGTCGGGGACGGGAAACGGTCCCGGAACGACGCGGTCGCCTGGGCGTGCCGCCGCCACAGTTCGGCCGCGTCCTGCCCGGCCATCTCGGTCAGCTCGGCGAGACCGGCCAGCCCGTTGATCCACAACGCGTTGACCTCGACCGGCTTGCCCGTGCGCGGGGTGACCGGCACCCCGTACACGCGGGCGTCCATCCAGGTCAGGGCGGTGCCCGGGGCGCCCTGGGCGAGCAGCCCGTCGGCCGGGTCGACGGCGATCCCGTAGCGGGTGCCGGCCACGTGCGCGTCGACGACCGTGCGCAGCGCCGGCAGCAGCTCGTCACCGAGATCGGTGTCGCCGGTGACCGTCACGTGCCGGCTCACCGCGTGCAGGAACCACAGCGTGCCGTCGACGGTGTTGTACTCCACCCGCCCGGTGTCGGCCGTGTTGGCGAGCATCCCCTCGGACAGCGTCGCCGCGTACGCCCGCAGCAGCTCGCGCCCCTCGGCGGCCCGGCCCGTGCAGAGGAACAACCCCTCGTACGAGATCATCGTGTCCCGCGACCAGGCGCCGAACCACGGGTACCCGGCCACCACGTCGACCGCCGCGCCGCCGGGACGGACCACGAACGCGTCGGCGGCCAGCGCGAGCGTCGCGTCCACCTCGTCGGCCGGCTTCGCCGCGGCCACCACCTGCCGGTTGCGTCGCCGGGCCGTCGCCACGATCTCGGCGGCCGGCGGCGGCTCCTCGTCCAGCCGGCCCGCCCAGGCCCGCACCGACACCGTGTCGCCGGGGCGTTCCAGCTCGCCGGCGAAGCGTCCCGCGTACCAGATGTCCTCGTCCGGGTGCAGGCCCCGGGCGGCCTCCTCGCGGTGGTGCACGCCCAGCCACCACTGCCCCTCCGGCGTCCAGCCGGGCCCGGCGAGCCGGTACGCGCCCTCGACCACCGCGCCGTCCGCGACCGCCTCGACCTGCGGCGTCGGACCGTCGGCCCGACGCTCGCCGTGCGCGTCGCGCCAGGTGCACGCGGCCGACAGCTCCAGCCGGACCGGACCGCCGGCGACCAGCCGGTGGACGACCGCCACGCAGGAGCGGCCGGGCAGCATGGCCAGCTCCCGCTCGATCACGACCGCGCCGATCCGCCACCGCCACCGGGGCAGCCCGTCGACCAGGTCGAAGCGCTCCAGCAGCTCGAAGCCGCGCGGGTCGACGACGCCGGAGGACCACTCGTGGGCGCCGAGCCGGACCCGGGCACCGGACGGCAGGGTGACCGCCGGGTCGAGGCTGACGAGTCCCACCTGGCGGGACGCGGGAGTTTCGCCCGGCACCACCAGCAGACCGTGGTAGCGGCGGGTCCGCAGCCCACCGACGGTGCCCATCGCGTACCCGCCGATGCCGTCGGGCACCAGCCACTCCCGGCTGGACGCGCTGGTCAGATCGCCGCAGACCTGCGGGCCGAAGTGAATGTCGATCAACTTTCCTCCACCGCCGCCGAGGTGTAACACGCCACGACGAGAATGGCCGCTGTGGTGAAGTACCTCGGCGGCGTCAAAGATGTGCACGTGATCACTGACCGATCGTCCTCCGACGCCTCGCCACCCGACGCTGAGCGGCTCCGGCTCGCCCAGGCCGACTCGGGGGAGCAGGACTGGCGTGCATGGGGTCCCTATCTGTCCGAACGGGCGTGGGGGACGGTACGGGAGGACTACAGCGAGCACGGTACGGCGTGGGACTACTTCCCGCACGACCATGCGCGGTCCAGAGCCTACCGCTGGAATGAAGACGGGATGGCCGGCGTCTGCGACGACCGACAGACCTTCGCCTTCGCCCTGGCGCTGTGGAACGGCAAGGACCCGATCCTCAAGGAGCGGATGTTCGGCCTCGGCGGCGACGGCGGCAACCACGGGGAGGACGCCAAGGAGTACTGGTGGTACGAGGACTCCACGCCCACCCACTCCTGGATGCGCTGGCGCTACCACTACCCGCAGGCCGCCTTCCCGTACGACGAGCTCGTCGCGGTGAACGCGCTGCGCGGCCGGGACGACACCGAGTACGAGCTGGTGGACACCGGGATCTTCGACGACGACCGGTACTGGGCGGTGACCGTCGACTACGCCAAGGCGTCACCGACCGACCTGTGCATGGTGGTGACCGTGGCCAACCGGGGCGATGAGGCGGCGACCCTGCACGTGCTGCCCACCCTGTGGTTCCGCAACACCTGGGCCTGGGGACTGCCCGGCGGCGACCGGATCCCCCGGCTGACCGGGGACGGCACCCGACTGGTCGGTGAGCACCGGGTGCTCGGCCAACTGCTGCTGGAGGGCGACGGCGGCCCGGTGCCGCTGCTCTGCGACAACGACACCAACGCCGAGCGGCTGTGGGGGCTGCCCGGCCGCTCGCCGTACCCGAAGGACGGCATCAACGACCACGTGGTCAACGGCGCCCCCACGGTCAACCCGGCCCGCGAGGGCACCAAGGGCGCGTTGCACTACGTGCTCGACGTGCCGGCCGGCGGTCAGCGCCAGATCCGACTGCGGCTGACCCGTACCGCGTCGCCGCCGGCCGCCGCCCCGCCGCCCCCGGCCGACCTCCGGGACGGCTTCGAGGCCGTGGTGTGGGCACGGCGGGCCGAGGCGAACCGCTTCTTCGCCGGCGTGATCCCGGAGGCCGCGACCGCGGACGAGGCGCTGGTGGCGCGGCAGGCCATCGCCGGGCTGATGTGGGGCAAGCAGTTCTACCACTTCGACGTCAAGCGCTGGCTGGACGGCGACCCGGGCTCGTCGCCCCCGCCGGCCGGGCGCCGGCACGGGCGCAACAGCGCCTGGTGGCACATGACCAGCTTCGACGTCATCTCCATGCCCGACCCCTGGGAATATCCCTGGTACGCGGCGTGGGACCTGGCCTTCCACTGCGTGAGCATCGCCCGGGTCGACCCGGGCTTCGCCAAGGAGCAGATCCTGCTCCTGCTGCGCGAGTGGTACCTGCACCCCAACGGGCAGATCCCGGCGTACGAGTGGGCGTTCGGGGACGTGAACCCCCCGGTGCACGCCTGGGCGGCGCTCAAGGTGTTCGCGATCGACGGCGGCAAGGACTTCGAGTTCCTGGGCCGGGTGATGCACAAGCTGCTGCTCAACTTCACCTGGTGGGTCAACCGCAAGGACACCGGCGGCAACAACGTCTTCGAGGGCGGCTTCCTCGGGCTGGACAACGTCGGGCCGTTCGACCGCTCGGCGGCGCTGCCGGTGGCCGGCGTGCTGGAGCAGTCCGACGGCACCGGCTGGATGGCCATGTACGCCCTCAACCTGCTCGACATGGCCATCGTGCTGGCCGAACATGACCGGACCTGGGTGGACACCGCCACCAAGTTCTTCGAGCACTTCCTCTACATCGCCGCCGCCGCGTACGAGCAGGGGCTGTGGGACGACGAGGACGCCTTCTTCTACGACGTGCTGCGCCTCGCCGACGGCACGAAGGTGCCGCTGAAGGTCCGCTCGGTGGTCGGGCTGCTGCCGCTGGCCGCCACCACCCGCCTCACCGCCAAGACCCTGCACCGGCTGCCGGAGCTGGGCGCGCGGCTGCGCTGGTTCCTCACCAACCGCCCCGAGTACGCCCAGGTGATCGGCACCCGCCGGCTCGGCCCGGACGGCCGCCAGCAGCGGCTGCTGTCCATGGTCGGCCAGGATCAGGTGGTCCGGCTGCTCGCCCGGATGCTCGACCCCGACGAGTTCCTCTCCGACTTCGGCCTGCGGACGCTGTCCCGCGCGCACCTGGACAAGCCGTTCTCGGTCACTCTGGGCGGGCAGGAGTTCTCCGTCGGCTACGAGCCGGCCGAGTCGACGAGCGGCCTGTTCGGCGGCAACTCGAACTGGCGCGGGCCGATCTGGATGCCGACGAACTTCCTGCTGATCAGCGCACTACGCGACTACGCGGCGTTCTTCGGCGACGACCTCCAGGTGGAGTATCCGACCCGCTCCGGGGTGAAACGCTCGCTGGACGAGATCGCCGACGACCTGTCCGCCCGGCTGATCTCGCTCTTCACCCAGGACGACTGGGGTCGACGGCCGATCTACGGCGCCGCTCAGATGTTCCAGACCCACCCGGACTGGCGCGACCTGATCGCCTTCCCGGAGTACTTCCACGGCGACAACGGCGCCGGCCTGGGCGCCTGGCACCAGACCGGCTGGACGGCCCTGATCGCCGACCTGATCCTCACCCTGCGCCGCTGACCGACGCCCCGTCCGACCGCCGCGCCCCGCCCGCCGCGCCCTGCGTACCGCGCATGATCGTGCTCGATCCAGGATGTAGTGGTGTCGGTGGCGTGGTGAGGCGACTCGATCCTGGATCGAGCACGATCATGGGGCGGCGCTCACTCGTGCGGCGCGGCCTCGGCTGCCGATCTGCCGAGGAGGCAACAGTCACCAATCCGTCATGAGGCGGATACGAACAGTGCTGGTCGTTACGCTCGGCCCGTGTCCGTACCTGCCGAGGAGGCAACCGAAGAGGACCGGCGACATCTCATCGTCACGGCCGCCCGCGAGCTGGCCGAGGCTGAGGGTTGGACGGGGCTGAACGGCCGACGGCTCGCCGAGCGGGCCAACGTGGACGTCGGCGACCTCTACCGGCATTTCGCCGACCAGGAGGCGGTGCTGGCCGCCGTCGCGGTGCACGGCTTCGCCGAGCTGGCCGCCGAGCTGACCGCCGCCCACGCCGACAACCCCTTCCCGGAGCGGGCCTGGGCGGTCATGGCGAGCGCGTACCTCGACTTCGCGTACGCCAATCCAGCTGTCTACGACGCGATGCTCGCGCTGACCCCGGACCTCGCCCTCGGCGCGGCCGGGGTGCCGGCGGCGCCGCGGGCGGTCTTCGCCGCGCTGCGGGCGGCCCTGCTCCCGCTGGCCCAGGGGCGTGATCCGGACACCCTCGCCGAGGTGGGCTGGAGCCTGCTGCACGGCGTCGTGATGCTCACCCGCGGCGGCCGGCTGCGCCCCGAGGCGCAGGAGGAGCGAGAGGCGATGATCACCGAGAGGCTGCTGTGGTGGCCCTGCCCGGCGGACGGGAACTCGCTGGGTGCCCGGGGCGCAATGCCCTAGAGTTCGCGTCCGCACGAGCATGATCGCGAGGAGGTGCCGGCATGACCGCGGACCAGGCGGCCCGTCGACGGGCACAGGTATTGATCTTCGACGCGGACGACACGTTGTGGGAGAACAACGTCGTCTTCGAGCGGGTGATCGACGACTTCCTGGCCTGGCTCGACCACCCCACCCTGGACCGGGCGGAGACCCGGGCGATCCTCGACGACATCGAGCGGGCCAACGCGGTGGCGCACGGGTACGGCAGCAAGGTCTTCCTCCGCAGCCTCGCCGAGTGCCTGGAGCGGCTGCGCGAACGGCCGGCCACCGACGCCGAGCGTCAGGAGATCGACCGGCTGGCACTGGCGCTGGTCGAGCACCGGGTGGAGCTGATGCCCGGTGTCGCCGAGGCGCTCGACGAGTTGGCCGGCCGGCACGAACTGCTGCTGCTGACCAAGGGTGAGCGGGAGGAGCAGCAGCGCAAGCTGGATGCCTGCGGGCTGCTGCACCACTTCGGCGCGGCGCACATCGTCGCCGAGAAGAACGTCGACACCTACCGGTGGCTCATCCGCGAGCACGGGTTCGAGCCGGCCGACGCGTGGATGATCGGTAACTCCCCGAAGTCCGACATCCTCCCGGCGCGGGCGGCCGGGCTGAACGCGGTGTTCATTCCGAACGAGAACACCTGGGTGTTGGAGGACGACGAGCTGGACCCGACCGACACCGGCGTGCTGCGACTGGCCGCCTTCCGGGACCTGCTGCGGCACTTCTGACCGTCGAACCCGAACAGCGTCGAAGATCATGGTCGCGTTACGCGCACATGCCGCTTTTTCCCCTTGAGATCAGTCACGTCCCGGACGGTCCCGCAACGCTTGTCCGGCCCGTCGGGATCCGCCTAACCTGGGCCGGCGCTCACGGCCTTTCGGGGTGTGCCGGGGGCGCACCGGTGTCCGACGGGTGGGCACCGTGGAGCTGAGTGCAGGGCGGCCGGACCTCCCCGCCGGGCCGCGTGGCGTCGTGCCGCGCCCACGCGCGCGGTGGGTGCCGGACCTGTCCGCTCCCCGTCGGACGGCCGGACGTCAGGACCGGGTCCGCAACTACCCGG